>QZJY01000015.1 GCA_003597995.1 Dehalococcoidia bacterium | reverse complement strand
AAAGGCAGCCGGGCGGGTGGAAGAAATTGACCCGCGGCGTTGCCGGGAAAGGGTAGGCAAAATGTTCCGGTCGGAGGCAATGGTGGCCGCTTACGAACAGATGTATATGAAAGCTCTGTCGTAAAATTATTCTTGAACGAGGTGCGGTATGCTTTTAAGACTATCGTCAGATGAGGGATGGACCATATCCGGGGATAGTATTGAGACAGCAAGAATGGGGTTTTGGGAAACAGTATTCACCCTGGGAAACGGCTACCTGGGGTCGAGGGGAATTCTGGAGGAGGGGTGCGAAAAAGGTTGCGCGGGCACTTACTTTGCGGGCGTATATGACCGCGGCGCAGGACAGTCTTACGAGCTTGTAAACGCGCCCAACCCGGTCCGGGTGGAGATATGTGCCGGCGGTAGAAAGCTTTCCGTGGACGATATGGAGGTTGTTGAACACCACCGCATACTGGATTTAAAAAAAGCGGCCCTGTGGAGGCGGACGGTTTTTAAAGACGGGGACAAAAGGTACGAGTACGAGTCAGTGCGCTTTTTCAGCCTTTCTGACATGCACGCGGGAGCAATGGCCTTTTCTTTCCGGTCGCTGGATGGTGACGTCCAGGTGATTGTGCGGCATATTATCGACGGGACGACGGAAAACGCGGGGCAGGCCGTCGGAAGTCCGATCAAGCATTATGCCGTGACGCGGGCGGAGGCTTTCGAAGCCGGGGGCGAAGCGGTATATTTGGAAGCGAAGACAAATGACTACGGGATTGCGCTGGGCATTGCCGCTGCTTTAGACATGAAGGCTGCCAGGCTAAAAGCGCGGGCCGGGTGGCAGAACCTTATGGGGAAGGATTATGCCGGGAGGCAGTGTGCTTTTAAGGCCGGGAAGGGAAAGAAGTACCGCTTTGACGTGTATCTTTCCCTGTATACTTCACGCGAAAAAAAGCAGGGGGTTAAGGAAGCCTGTCTTGACGAGCTAAGAACTGCCGGAAGGCGGGGGTTCGCTTACCTGTTTAAAAAGCACGTGCATGCCTGGGAAAACAGGTGGCGGCATTCCGGCGTCGAAATCGAGGGGGATAGTTTTTTGCAAAAGGCTGTCCGCTTCAATATCTACCACCTGCTGGCGGCGGCTCCTCCGGCAGACATAGATGTGAGCGTGGGAGCCAAGACCCTGTCGGGCGAGTGGTACAAGGGGCATGTTTTTTGGGATACGGAAATCTTCGTGCTTCCCCTTTTTGTGTTTACCCAGCCGGAAGTTGCGAAAAATTTCCTCCTGTACCGGTACCGCCGCCTGCCGCAAGCGCGGGAAGGGACGCGGGCGCAGGGCTACAGGGGCGCCCTGTGGCCGTGGGAATCGGCGGCCGGCGGCCGGGACGAAACGCCGCAGACGTGGGTCAATTTTGACGGTACGGTAATACCGGTGCATACTTCCAAGAGAGAGCACCACATCGCCGGCGATATAGTTTACGGCATTTCCCTTTACCACCGGGCCACCGCCGATGACGATTTCATGTGGCGGTACGGCGCCGAAATGGTTTTTGAAACCGCCCGGTTCTGGGCCTCCCGGGTTTCTTACGACCGGACCGGGGAGTGCTATGAAATCAAGGGCGTCATCGGCCCGAATGAGTTTCAGGAGTGTGTGGATAATAATTCTTATACCAATGCCCTGGCCCGGTGGGTTTTGAGGTACGCGGCCGATCTCTATTACCGCCTGCAAAAGAGCCGTCCGCGCCGGCTTGATTTTATCGCTAAAAAAATCGGGCTGAGCGGTAGTGAAGTCGACGCCTGGCGGGAGACGGCCGAAAGGATTGTCTTTCTCGTTTCACCTGACGGCCTGATTGAAGAGTTTGAGGGCTACTTTAAAAAAAAGGATGTTACCATAACTGAACTGGATAAGAACGGCATGCCGGTCTGGCCTGCCGGGGTGAGCCTGGCTGAAGTAAAAGAGACGCAACTGGTCAAACAGGCGGATGTAATCCTGCTTTTGCAGTTGTTTTCAGGTGAATTTTCGCCGGACGTAAAAAAAATAAACTTCGATTATTACATAAAAAGAACGACGCACAAGTCGAGCTTGAGTCTTTCCAGCCACGCCATAATTGCCCTTGAACTGGGCGATGAGAAAAGGGCCTATGATTATTTTATCCAGGCGGCTAAGACCGACCTGGTCGATCTGTACGGCAATACGGACCTCGGCATCCATGCGGCGGCCCTGGGCGGAGTATGGCAGATTATCGGGTACGGTTTTGCCGGTATAGCGCTGCCGGACGGCATGCTGAAAGTAAACCCGGTTTTGCCCCGGCAGTGGCGCCGGCTTGCTTTGCGGCTCTGGTTTAAAAAGACGCTTGTCGAGCTTGCTGTTACAAAAGACACGACAAAGGTGTTTATAGTGAAGACGAAAGCAAGGAATCCGGGGTTTGATATAGAAATTTATGGTAAAAAGTATTTCTTAGGGCCGGGTGAAGAAATAATCGTAAAGAGGTGATAAAATTGGCAATCAGTGTGGGTTTTATCTGGGACATTGACGGCGTTGTGGTGGACAGCCCCCACATTGTAATAAAATAGAATATATATACACGGGCACAGGCAATTGCCTGTGTATTTTTGTTTTGTTAAAAGCATAATAAAAAGAGTTAAAATGATGGAGGGGGTTAAAATTATTGTTTACGTCGGAAATTGTGCCGGAACCGGAAACTGTGCCTTTGCCTGATCCGGACGTGGATCCGGAACCGGAGCCGGATCAGCCTGAAAATCCCGACCGGAAAGCCGACCCGGAGCGGGTTAAAGTAACCGGTCATTCTAAAAGTTCAATGGAAGCGATGAAGGAGATGGGCGCTGTTGGGATGCCGGAGGTAAAGAGCAACATCCACTGTCTTACTATCGTAGGCCAGATCGAGGGCCACCTGGTTCTGCCGCCGCAAAACAAAACCACCAAGTATGAGCATATGATCCCTCAACTGGTGGCGCTGGAGCAGTCGCCGGAGGTGGAAGGGGTGCTGATCCTGCTCAACACGGTGGGCGGTGACGTGGAAGCCGGTCTGGCTATTGCCGAAATGATCGCCGGCATATCCAAACCGACGGTGTCGGTTGTTCTCGGCGGCGGTCATTCCATCGGCGTGCCTATACCACCCATGACACTACCCTACGCGAAAAAGCGAGAAATACCAAGGCTTACAGGGCAAAAAACGCTTAAAGCGGTCACCTTTTTCGGGCTGACCGCTTTTTGTTTTTCACGAAAAAATATTTTTTTCCACCTCTCCATAAACGACCTCCGCCGCCCGGCGCGATAAACCGTAACACTCCGCGAACCGGAAAACGTCATAACCGCACTCCTCAAACCCATCCCTGTTCCAAAGCAAAAGGTAAGTGAGGGCAAACAGGTCGGCTTCGGTCTCATACCTTCCAGGCTGGAAAAATGTAGACCGTTCAAGGAAAAAACGATTCACGCCGGGGTGCAACAAGAAGTGCCCGACCTCATGAAGCAGCACGCCCCTGCGATATTGATTGGACAGCGAAGAATTCAAAGCGATGAGCCGCCTGCCCGCGATAGTCATGGAACATCCCCTCACCTGTTTTGTGTTTACGTCTAAGGTGACAACATTGAAACCACCTGCTAACTCTTCAGGCGGCAATAATCCATACCGGGAGATAACCGATTTTACTATGGCGAATATTTTATGGAACACTCGCGTGCCCCCCCTGTTTCTCCTGCTTCTCCCGCGCTTTTCTCCCCAAATATGCAGTAACAATAGTTTTTACGTCTTCAACCGTATCATTGTTAAATTCATGGAGATGTTTTCCATCGAACATGATGTGCGTCGATTGGAAAACCTCGGTTAGCGCCTGATCTATGTCTATTAGCTGTATCGCCTGCGCCGGCCGCGGCGCCGGGTCGTCAGTGCGGCCGAAGAGATAATCAATTGAAACATTAAGCGAATCCGCAAGTCTGTTAAGTATTTTAACGTCCGGGTTATACTTACCGGCCTCATATCGGGAAAGTGTTGCATGAGAAATTCCGACCTTTGCGGACAACTCCTTTAGCATGTATCCTTTTTTTTGACGCGCAGATTTCAATCGCTCGCCGAAAATTATATTTTGTTGTTCTTTATCTTTAGCCATGGGCGTTCCTCCTTTCCCGTTTTCAGTTTAAGTAAAAATTACGCACACTGTAAATTATATATCAGAAAAATAAATTTGTAAATAAAAAGTTACGCAGAGTGAGTGAAAAGGTATTGACATGTGCTTAGAGTGCACCTATAATTAAATTGTAGGTGCACTGTGCGTAACTCACATCGAGAAAACGCCAGGAAAGAAGGTTTTCGGCTTGGTTTACGAGGTTGACCTGCAAAAAATAAAAGAGATACGTAAGAGGAAAAGAATCAAGCAACGCGAGATTGCCGAAAAACTGGGTTACCAGTCGTGCGTCAGCTATCACCGCCTGGAAACCGGCTGCTGCGAAATAAAAGCAAAACAGCTTCCAGTCATCGCTTCTATCTTGGGAGTATCCATTGGCGATTTGTACATAGCCGCCGAAGGGGTGTGCGAGATCCCCGGTTGCAACCGGCCCGTTTTCGGCGAACCGCCCGAAGAGAAAAGGGGACTGAAAGAAAAAGAAAACCGGGGGAAACAAAGCCTTCCGGCGGCAATTAACGCTGCCCGGCGAAGAACGAGGTTTCTGCGCCGGAGGAGGAAAACAATTCCTCGCAAGCCTCCCTAAAACGCTCTAATTGCTTCGTTAACCAATCTATTAAAGAAGGTTGGTGGTGCTTTGGAGCTAAACGTACCCTTGGAAATATTAAGCTCTCAACAAGAACAAATACAGAGGTTGTTAAACGAGGGGTACGGTTCAAAAATAATATCGAAAAAGATAGGAATAAGCGTAGACCATACGAAGCAACAGATTAGAAGAATCAAAAACAAAAAAGAAGCAACCGGGGGGGGTAACAAAAATGACCCAAAATACCTCCGACGCAATACCTCTGTGCAAAAATCTTCCATATGTTGGGAAACAACAAAAGAAATAGCCGGTATTATGGAAGATGTTCCCACAACACGCATGTCTGTGGGAGAATATCAGGTCCTGCAGTTGGCCGGAAACGGTATGACGGTTAAAGCCGTTGCCGGCAGGATAGGAAAAAGCGAGAATGCTATAAGGCAGATATTAAAGCGACGGAACGTAAGCGTGTGCGATTATAAGAAAATTGATATTAAAAATATAGTTATTCCTGATGTATTATCGCCACTGGAAAAAGAAAAGACATTCATTGCAGATGCAACGAATGTCAGAATAGCCAGGTTTTATTTCTCAAACTACAATGAACCGGTTTCGGAAGAAAAAGTCCTGGCTGAAATTAGTTTGCGGGCGGCGGGAAAAATATTGAGGACGCCGGCGATATTCAAACGCAACGCGGAAACATTAAAGCGACTGCTGGCGTTATCGTCAGGTAAAAAAGTGGTTTGTATGACGCCGGAGCAAAAAAGAGATGTAGCGGAAGAGATCGAGCACTACAGGCCGCAGAGGTTGTACGTTAACATCGATTGCGTCGTTGACGATGCCGGAAAAGTAAAGAAAACAGAATATCTCGCAATGGAAAGCGGCGCATGGCAGTATTTTCAACAGGCTTTCGCCGCTTCAAACGTAAAAGATTAACCCGGTTCGTCCGGGTTTTCTTTTTTTTAAGTAAAAAAACATTTTGCAGGTGGCGCAAGTCGGCCTGCAGCAAAAAAAGGAAGGGGTGGTAAACCTGGAGCAAATCAGCGGCACAATCCGCCGCTTTATTTATCGAAACGACGACTTCGCCATCGCTGTCATGTGCGACAACATCATGTGTGACAGAACCCAGGATATTATTGTTTTGGGTTCTTTGTTTGGCGTAAAACAAGGCGAAGAAATAATCGCAAACGGTACTTGGGAAAACCATCCCAAACACGGCAAACAGTTCAAAATCGAACACTGGGAAAGGCCGATGCCGACCACGGCGGAGCAGGCGGTCGAGTTCCTATCGTCAAGCCTGGTGAAAGGCGTCGGCCCGGTGAGCGCGGAGCGGATAGTCGAGAGGCTCGGTTCGGACGCGATAACCGAGATTGTGGAAAAAGGGCCGGATGTCCTTAGAGGAATCAAGGGCATAACCCCCCAAAAAGCTGAAGCAATTCACACCAGCTTACTGGAAAACTACGAAATGCAGAAAGTCGTCGCCCGGCTTACGCCGCTGGGGTTGACCGTCAAAATGGCGCAGAAAGCATACAAGCATTTTGGCGGCCTCGCGGTTGAGCGCATCAGGCAAAACCCTTATTGCCTGATGGACATGGACATGATAGGTTTCGTAAGAGCCGACGAAATAGCGGTAAAGGCGATGGTATCGAAAGACTCGCCGTACCGCATCAAAGCCGCCGTCCGCCACGTCCTCGAAGAAGCCTGCTGGGGATTGGGGCACTGCTACCTACCTTTTGATGAACACATAGCCTCAACGTTGAAACTGCTCAATCGAGACGCCGAAGATGTTTCAGAAAGCGATGTCAAAACAGCGCTGAAAACAATGGTAAGGGAATTAGAGATGGTTGTCGAAGGCAACGCGGTATACCTTGCCTGGTTGCACAAGGCCGAAGCGCGGACGGCTGAGAGGGTCAAAACTCTCTGCCGCGCCGGGAGCGCCCGGAATGGTATGCGCGTACCGGTCTGGTCGAAGGAATTTGAGTTGAGATACCGGGTAACGCTCACGGCAGAGCAGAAAGAAGCGGCTGAAAGGCTGCTCGGGGAAAACCTGCTCATCCTGACCGGCAACCCCGGCACAGGTAAAACTACGACGGTCAAATACGTCCTTGAAACCTTTCGGAAGCTAAAACCTGACGCTGAAATACTGCTGGCCGCGCCGACCGGGAGAGCGAGTTGCCGGCTGGCCGAAGTCGCCGGCATGGAGGCGTCGACGATACACTCCATGCTGGGCATACGCCCGGGAGAGGGACCCGCATACAATAGAAACAACCCCCTGCCGTGCGACCTGCTGGTGGTGGACGAAGTTTCCATGCTCGACCTGCAGCTTGCGAACCTTTTGTTCGACGCCGTAAAACCGGGCACGAAAATGCTACTGGTGGGAGACGCCGACCAGTTGCCGGCGGTCGGCCCAGGAAACGTCTTAAGAGACATGATTGACGCCGGCCTCCCGGCGGTGCGATTAAAAGTAGTGCACCGTCAGGCGGCGGAGAGCCAGATTATCACAAACGCCCACCGCATTTTGAACGGGCGGATTCCGGCGGCCGACCACTCCAAAGGCGACTTTTACTTCATAGAAAAAGAAGCGCCGGAGGAGATTGCCAGGGTCATCCTGGCAAGCGTCGTGAGATTCCTGCAGTTGGGCTATAAAATGTCCGACATTTTAGTCTTGTCACCAATGAAAAGGGGACCGATAGGAACGAGGGAAATAAACGTTCTTATCCAGAAAACCGTTAACCCGCCCTCCGCCGCAAAGCCGGAGGTAATATATGGAAGCACAGTGTTCCGGGTTGGCGACAAGGTTATGCAGACCAGAAATAATAAGGAGGCAAACGTCTCCAACGGGGATATCGGTATAATCGATAAAATCGAAAAAACATTTGACGAAGGCGGAGTGGAGACCGGAGAAATATCCCTAGTGGTTAGTTACCCCTATGCCGGCGAGGTAAGATATGGCAATGGTCAAATGAAAGACCTGCTGCCGGCCTACGCAGTAACAATTCATAAGGCGCAGGGGAGCGAGTCGCCGGTGGTTATCATGCCGGTGAGCACGCAGCACTATATTATGTTGAGCCGCAACCTTTATTACACTGCTGTAACCCGGGCGCAAAAAAAAGTCGTTATGGTCGGCGCGAAGAAGGCGCTGGCGATAGCGGTGAAAAATGATAAGCCGGTGCAGAGGAATACCAGATTAAAAGAGAGACTGAGAGAAGCAAGGGCCGCATCTGGAGAAGGACAGGGGATGGTTGCGGGGCGATAAAGCTGGGTGGTATGCGCATACCACCCGGTTTTGTTTTTGGTGGGGGTGGTTTTTATCATGACGCGCCGTAAAACCCCCGACTTCAGCCGTGGGGATATAAGGCGCGCCGGGCGTTAGCCCGGTATCTTTTTTGCTTTGTATGTAGAAGGTGGTGGAGAAATGGAACAGGTAACCACACTCAAACTCAAGCTGTACAAACCCACGCAGGCCAAACAAGAGGTGTACCAGACGATGGCAGGCAGGTGCACAGAATTTGCCAACACATACCTTGGTTTGGTTAAGGAATTACGACCCAGAACATCAAAGCAAGCCGGGGAATACTCCGGCCCCCTGCCGTCAGCCGTTTTGAACCAGGCCATCCGGGACATCTGCTCAAAGAAGAAGGCCAGGAAATTCAAGCATCTCTGGCCCGGCTTTAACAGCCAGAACTTCCGGGTGGAAAAAGAAATATCCCAAGATGGCGGAGCCGTCTGGAAAGCGTCTTTTCCCACGCTGGAAAAAAGAGTAGGCGTACCTGTTGTGGTCCAACCATACCAGGAAAAGCGCCTGGACAGGCTGCTGTCAGGCGAAGCCAGGCAGGGAACTGCTTACCTGGTAAAGAAAGGCGGAAGCTGGTATATCCACCTGTCAATGACCGTCGCTGTCGAGCAAGAGCAAAAGCCTGAGAAAATCATGGGCGTAGACCTGGGGCTAATCGACCTGCTGGTAGCCAGCGTGTCCGGCTATACCCTTTTCTTCCCCGGAGGAGAGCTGGCTTACGTCCGGCGGCGTTACGCAAACCTGCGGCGCGAACTCCAGAAGGCCGGGGCGCACCGGGCGCTGAAAAAACTTGACGACAGAGAACACCGCTGGGTGACTGATGTAAACCACAAAATCAGCCGAGCGCTCATAGACTTTGCAATTACTCAAGGAGCAACAAAAATCCACCTGGAAGACTTAACCGGCGTCCGGTGGACAAAACAGCAGCGCCGGAAACAGAGAAAAGACCCCGGCAGGAGCCTGCACAGTTGGGCTTTCTACCAGTTGCAGCAGTTCGTCGAGTATAAAGCAGCCCTTGCGGGCATAGCGGTAGAGTACGTCAACCGGGACAAAACCAGCGTCGCCTGCAGCCGGTGCGGAGAAGTAGTAGAGAGCAGGCCCAGAGGCCGGTGGTTCATATGCCCCCGCTGCAAGAAAATCAAGCACATCGACGCGAACGCCGCGGACAACATAGCCCAGGCGATAAGCGGCCTGGCGGCGTAAATCTTAGCGGCATGGTCACAGTGTCGCCGCCCGGTTGGGTAGAAGGCAAGTGGTCTTTTGAACCGACCGGGGCGGGCCGTGTTGGCGCGGCCCAATGGGTGAGGCGGTGAAGCCCGGCAGAAATGTACAGGCGGAGCTGAATCCCGACCACAACCGGGCGCGAACCCGAAAAGGGTACGTAATTCCCGGGGAATCCTCTGAATTCAGTCAGGGGAGGACGTCAAACGAATTAGATAATATGCAAATGAATCGAAGAAGCCGGGCCGGATAAATATGTGCCCGGCTTGTTTTTGGTGGGGGTGGTTTTTGTGGACAAGAAAACAGGCGAAAAAACGTTGATAATTCTTGATCCTGTGCTAAAAAAGGGTTTCGTAGCTACCCCCAACCTAATTTTAGCCGCGCCGGGGTTATCTTTGCCGGCAAAAGCGTTGTACTCCATTCTCTTAATGTTTGCTTGGCAGAAGGAAGAATGTTTTCCCGGTCAGGAAAAACTGGCGGAGGTGGCTGGATGCACCGACAGGACGATAAGAAAATATCTCGACGAACTTCGGGAATATGGTTTGATCTCGTGGACGCAGAGGGGATTAAACCAGACAAATATTTACTACATTAACGATATTTCAAAAGTCGGCAGGCTGCAAGCCTTGTGCTGCAAGGACCGGAAAGAGCTTTCCGGTCCGGACCGGAAAGGATGTTCCGTTCAAAACCGGAAAGAGCTTTCCGACAAAAAAGACTCAGATCAATATAATGTTGTTGTAGAGAGCCCCGACTGCCACAAATTGCCAGAGAAGAAAACACTGACTGCCAGAAGGTGCCTCTCAGCTGACACTAAAAGGACAGGGGATGATTCACAAGAGCCTCCAGTTGTCTCGATGGAGGCAGACAGTGAAGAGGATGACAAGGTAGACTCACCTGCTGTCCAAATAACGGAGGCTGACGTGGTGAGAGATCTCCAGAGTGTAGTAAAGGCTGTTTGCGCCTCGGAGATTCCGGAGGACGTGCTGAGAAAACTTGCCCTGTGCTACGGGATTGTCAAGGTTAAGGAGAAACTCCGCCTTCTGCAGTATGTCTCCGAAGTAAACAACGTGGTCGGGTGGCTGATTTCTGCTCTCAAAAATGACTACAGGAGAGTTCCGGGGTCAAATCAATCGCGCAGGCAGACCCGCAATAACTGGCCGGGGAAAAAGAGCAGGCCGGCGGAGCGGCGGATAACGGAGGACAGGTACAGCGAGAAAGAGCGGGAGATAATTAAGTCTCTGTACCTTTCGTAAGGCAATGTGGATCTGGAGAACAGGGCGTTGTTGGAAGTGTCGCTTGGTCAATTCCCGAAGAAAAGGGAACTGAAAGAAAGACAGAAACCGCACTTGGTCGGGTGAAATTTCTATCCCCAGTTCTTCCGCTACTCCCCTTATCATGACGCGCCGTCCTCCCCCCTGGCTTCAGCCATGGGGAGGACGGCAACGCTGTCCTGTAGAGGGGTCCGGCCCGCCGTTTGGGCCGGCGTCTACCGGTTTGCTGGATTCCTCAGCTTTAATGCCACACGCCGGACAGGTGGAAGAAGTGTTCTCTTCCCCGACCAACACCATCTCAATCTTGCGGGCAGCCAGCTTGTATTTGAGCAAACTGAACATCTGCCGAACATCCACTGGCGCATTCGCTGGTTATGCCGGCGCCCATAATCTTTTTTAGATGACTATTGGATGCCAAGCTGAAACAAACCTGGCTTTTTTTGATCTTTCCTACTGCTTCAGAAAGGAGTGCATGTACATGTCTTTAGTGGCTCAAAGCATACCCGCCGGCAGAAAGATAATTCAATCCGTCCGCTCGGGAGACTGCGAGATCCCCGGCTGCAACCGGCCCGTTTTCGGCGAACCCCACCACATAAAAACCAGAGGCTCCGGCGGCCGCGACATCAGGCCCAATCTGATCAACCTTTGCGCCGAACACCACCGGCAAGCCCAGGAGTACAAAATCGACCGCTTGGAGTTAGCGCAAATCGTAGCCGGCCGGGAGGACATAACGCCAGAAGAAGTTTGCGTCGCCGCCGGCCTACCCATCCCTGACACCTTCCCTGTCCTGAAAGAAAAACCACCAGAACCGTCCATAGAAGAACTCATTCAAGCGTACATAAGCCTGGAGGAACAAGAGCGCGAGTGCAAGTGGGCCAAAGGCCAGATTTTGGACGCCATGCTCCAAACAGGTGTGAAAGCTAGTTGGATAGCCTCACAGGTAGGCGCGAGCGCAGCGCAGGTCCGGGAACTGGTCAAAGTCCACCGTGCATTCCCCGACGAAGGTATGCGCGTACCCGATTTAAGCTGGTATCACCACCGCGTTGCGGCAAATACCGACCGCCCGGTTGAATGGATAAACCGGGCGGTCGGTGAACAGATGAGCACCAGAGAGATGAGAAAAGCAATTTTACAAGAGGAGGCAGGGGATGAAGCAAAATCTGCTGCGGAACATTTCGCGAGAGTGGAGGAAGAAAAAGAAGTTCAAGAAGCAAAAAATGTATTCGCGAAAACCAAGAAAGTGCTTGCAAAAGGAGGAGCCGGAGCTGAATGGCTCCGAGGAAAATTAAAGGATGTTTTCCAAGAAAAGGAGGTTTGTCATGGTACAGTGGACCTGTCCCAAATGCGGGAAAACGATGCATAGCTCCTGGGACATGCGCGACCGGGAAGCGGTCAAGTGCATCCATTGTGGGACGATTTTCATAAACCCCTATCACGAAAAGCCTGGCTAAGTCCGGGCTCTTTTTTTAACTAAAAAAACATGCGGGCGGCTTAAGCAAAGCCCGTCAAAAGGAAGGAGAAGAAAAGTTGAGATTATCCACTTCATTCCTTATGCCGGGCATGAAGCTTTCCCGGCCCATTTTCGGTTTAAACGGAGAACTGCTCCTGCGAGCGGGAGCGGTATTGACGGCGCGTAATATAATGTCGCTGCGCCGCAACGGGGTCTTGGCCGTCGAGATAAACGGCCCCATCAGCTTTGAAGGCGACAGAGACGTTATAACCGACGAAGTGCGCCGAAATATGATGGGCGTCGTCCGCGAATGGACGTTCAAACGTTGTGACGAGGTTGCTGTTAAAACCGGCAAAACGGAATTGGTCGAAATCACGAAATCAGTGGAAGTAATAGTCGAGGAAATCCTCTCCGGTAAAGAAGTCGCCGGGAGCCTGGCTGAAATATGCTCGTGTGATATTTACACGTATGCCCACTCGGTTGATGTGTGCATCCTGTCGCTCATGGTAGGAGTTAAATTGGGCTACCCAAAGCCCAAGCTGCTTCGATTGGGAGTGGGTAGCCTGCTCCACGACATAGGCAAAGTAAAGGTACCAGCGGAGATACTGAACAAACCGGGCGAATTAACCCCAAATGAATTTGCCGAGATTAAAAAACATCCTGAGTACGGGCGCCAGATGTTCGTAAACATACGCAACGCCAGTTCACAAAGCGCGGCGATTATCCTGAACCACCACGAAAGGTACGACGGCAGCGGCTATCCGCGCAGCTTGAAGGGGGACAAAATCGATGAAATGTCCGCCATATGCGGCGTCGCCGACGTTTACAACGCAATAACCACAGACAGGGTTTACAGGAAAGCGCTGCCGCCGCACGAAGCTTACGAGATGATAATGGCTTCCGGCGGCTTTATGTTTAATTTTAAAGTGGTAAACGCTTTCCTGGAATGCGTAACGCCGTATCCTGTCGGTTCGATGGTCAGGTTAAGCAACGGCCTGGCCGGGGTCGTGTGCAAGTTGAATGTTGCGCCCTTCAGGCCGGTAGTCAAAACGGTTGAAGGCGAAGAAATTGATCTGCTGGATAGGGCTAACATAAGCGTTGTTATTGCAGATGTTATGCATCCGGAGGAGTTGCGGAACCTGGCAAGTAAAGAAACAGACACAATCAACGCGGCTGCTCACGGGAAAAAGACGGTGCAGGCGCGAGGGTAAAGTAATCAGGGATATCAAAAAAACCGCGAAGAAAGGAAGATTTTTTTGGTTCAAAACACTGGAAATGCGGCAATCTCCTGGGGTATAATATTCCCAGGGGTGGATGTTATGGATATAGAAAAAATCAAAGAAATAGCCGTCCCGATATTGCGGCGGCACGGCGTAGCAAGGGCGTCTATCTTTGGCTCCCACGCGAAAGGAAGAGAAAACGAAATCAGCGACGTAGATGTCCTGATTGAGTATGCTCCTGGTGTTAGGAAATCACTCCTCACCCGCGCCAGAATAATTGACGAGTTAAGGGAATCTCTTCAAAAAGATGTGGACGTGGTAACGGAAGGTGCTTTGTCCCATTATTTCCGAGAAGAAGTATTACGGGAAAAAAAGGTGATCATGTGAAGGAAAAAGGCGATAAGGTGCGGCTTAACCACGTCTTAGAAAGCACCGGCTTAATTTCGAAATGGGTCACTGGCAAGGGAAAAGAAGGCTTTCTTGGTGACAAGATGCTTCAGGAAGCGGTAATCAGACAAATCGAGGTAATCGGAGAAGCGGTCAAGAGTGTGTCGAACCAGCTTAAAGAAAAACATCCAGAAGTACCGTGGAGAGAAATAGCAGGAATGAGGAATATCTTGATCCACGAATATTTTGGGGTGGACTTAGAAGAAGTTTGGGGAACAGTTATCGAAGACATTCCTGAATTGCTTAAACAAATCAAGATTATCCTTCAAGAGATGGATTAATAGCATAATCCTAAAAAGGTCAACAAGTCATGAGTTCGAGACACCTTCGAGCTTATGACTTGTTTTTTTTGGAGGGAGGATTCACATTTGCTAAAACAAAACCGTTTAAATAACCACGCCAATCGCGGTAAAACACTTGAGGATCTGATCATATCATCCAACCAACTATACAGAGAGAAAAAAATCGCTTTGATCCATAAAGTGCCGACAGAATGGTTGCCCATAAGAGATCGTTCTGGCAAAATAATGTCCGCCAAAGTGGACAAAAAATCTGCGGTGGACTTCCTTGGGCACATTAATTCGCCGAAGGCAATAATTCCCCTATCCTTCGACGCGAAAGAGGTGGCAAGGGGAGACAGATGGCCCCTCCCGAAGCTCGAAGATCACCAGTACGAATACCTGAAAGACAGCGCCGAAACCGGCGCTTTTTCATTTCTCCTGATTGCGTATTGGGAATTGCAAAAATTCTTCGTGCTCCCTTTTCCTGAATTGGAGAAGCGATGGCAGGCGTGGAAAACAAAAACAGGCCCCGCTTCGGTTAAAGCCGGTGAAAACGGATTAATCGAAGTGAGGTTCATGCGGTATTTAGATTTTTTGCCGAGAGGTGATTAAATGCTTGGCCGTACTCATATTTTAGCGGGCTTAACCGCCGGACTGATTGTCTCAAGGTACACCGGCCAGGGCGGAGAGTTAATAACAATGGGCGTTGCGGCGGCAGCGGCTCTCCTGCCGGATATAGACTCGTCGAAATCGATGATAAGCAGGAACGTTCCGGTCGCGCCCTGGGTGCTTGAGAACACAATGGGGCATAGGGGGGCTATGCATTCAATTGCAGGGGCTCTGGCGGTTAGTTTGCTGATTTCTTTTCTACTGCGTCAATGGTATCCGGCTGCAATAATCCAAAGCATGATACCTGCTTTCATGGCAGGGTATCTATCTCACCTGGTTTTAGACACCCTGACCAACTCCGGCGTTCCCTGGCTCTGGCCCCTGCCGCTGAGGATAAGATTGCCTCTGGCGCAAACCGGAGGATTGCTGGAAAGAACGGTGGTGATGCCCGCGCTGGTTTTGGTGTTTCTGGTTCTGATTAGTTCTTTTTGGAGGGGGTTGTTTTGGTGAAAACCACAATCGACGACGAACTCAGAAAAAAGGTCTTAACCCTGTATGACAAGTATCACCCGAAAACCGTCATGGAAGCGGTAAGAATAGCGGCAGGCTGGAGCCCCGTGCTCGGAGATGGAGAAGCAGAAAGAGCAATCAAAGCAGTCAAAGCCTCAATCTGCGACCTGGAACAAGCGACCACGAAAACATCGTTTTTTTCAGCGGTGGAGCAGCTGAACAAAAGCGCCCACCGGATACAATGCCTGGCAAATTGCACACATATTTGTGAATCCGAGCCGTCGTAAAATCGCCGGCTCTCTTTTTTAGTAGCAACGGGGGAGTACAAAGAGGGATAAAGCGGAAGGGGGTGAAAACGTTGATTTGTCTGGAGAAAATAGACTATAAGAACTTTAATTTGATTGCAGCAAAAATGTTTTTAATCGCAATCCTGATAGCCGCGCTTTTTTATGGCGAAGAGCGGGCGGAAGGCGCCCCGCCGCCGGCTGTTATTGAAACTGCTGTTGATAAGAGCGACGCCGGGAAAGAAGAGACTCGATTGCCTCAAAAAATCCAACCCAATAATGGAGGCCAAAGCCAAAAAGGTTCATCTGCAACAAACGGAAACTTTGGAATTAAACCCGTATCTCCGGGAGAGTTCGTCGGGAAAGTTGAAAACATAATAAGCGGCGCGAACGTGGCTTTGGGAAGTATAATAGTCCAGCTAGCCATATTTGGTATGTTGGTTAGCCTTGCCGTGCTCGCAGTTGGTGGATTGTTCGGAATCGGTCTAGTAAAGCGCGTAGGATTCGGAGGGTTGTTAATGAGCGCATTTGGACTTTTGGTTTACTTTTTGATACCTGTAATTTTAGGATTGATTAAATCTTTCGCCGGTCAATTTGAAAATTAAAAAAGAAAGGAGTCAATGAAACATGTTTAACATTCAAAACATCTTTTGCCGCGCTTTTTGGTTTTACGTTTTGACCATGCCTTTCGCCGCCGCAGCGTATGCCGAGCCCGTGACACCGGTTGACGCGACAACGCTGGGAGACAAAATAGCTGAAATCGTCAAAACCATCGGCATGCCGCTCGGCGGCGCAATATTGTTTTTAGCTGTCTGTCTGATAGCAATAAAGATGATGCTCAGCGGCATAAATCCCGACCGTAAAGCAGACGCCATGAGCGGTTTGTTCTACGTCGGCTTGGGAGGGATAATCCTCGGGGCGGCCATGTTCGTCGCTGGAGCGATACTGGGCATCGGCCAAAAGCTGCAATAACTTCAGAAAGGACGGTGTGCAGTAATGCGGTTTTTCCCTGTCCCGCTTGATTTGAACGAGGAGGAAAAAACGTTCGGCGGTATATTCTCGGTCCGTCAAGTTGTCTATATGCTAATAGGCGTCATATTAACGGTGTTGGTCCTGCTTTTACCAAAAACCCTGCCGTTGCCGGTCAGGGTTTTTTTGAGCGCGCCGTTTGCCGTAGCCGGAGTATCGCTTGCTTTTGTAGAGCTTTACTCCGTAAAGCTCGATAGGTATGTAGTGCTGCTAATCAACTACTGCCGCCGCCGAAAACAGTTTGTCTTGCGGGGTGATGATTAAACTTGGTCGGAATAATATTTGTGATTCTAGCAATCCTGGTGGGCGCGTTAACGCCTTTTCTAAAAAAAGTAGCCGAGAACAAGGCCACCGGAGGTAGGACGGCAAACCCGACAAACGTTAAAATAAGGAAAAATAAAAAGTTAAATTTGAAAGAACTATGGGACATAGAAGACATAAAAAACGATGTAATTCTTTTAACCGGAAACCGGTACCGGGCAGTAATACGTGTCGGGTCGGTTGATTATCATCTCATGTCAGAGCCTGAGCAGCATTCGGTTGAATCCGCTCTAATGTCGCTATCGCTTGCGCTCGGTTTTCCAATACAAACTATTGTCACAACTGAAATGGTTGACGCAAAGCAGTCAATTTCTGAGATATATGAGAGCACAGGCGGCAATGCTCCGGCGGAGTTGAAAGAGTACGCCTTGCATATAGCAAGCAGCCTTGAAAATATAATGCAAGACAGGGCTGTTTATAGCAGGCGAAGCTACGTCGTTATAATGAACGACACGATAGAACCGTTTGAACGGACAAGGGCGGAGTTGATCAGGCGCGCCGGCGTTTTTATGGAATCGCTCAGCCGCGCCGGCGTGACGGCGGAAATGTTGAGAACGGAAGAAATAGTTGACTTGCTTCACAGAATATTAAACCGCGGTCGCACGGTTAAACCCTCGGAACTGGTCGCGGCAGGGGGGATGGAATTCTACCATGTTTAAGGCGTTTAAGAAACCTCAAAAAACAGAAATCGATATAGAAAAAAACGTGCCCAGGCTTCATGATTTGTTCAGCCCGGACGGACTGGAAGAGCGGTTCGATATGCTTGCGCTAGGCGCATCCAAATACTGCCGGGTTTATGTTTTGACAGTGTATCCCAGAGAAATTAGCGTCGCCTGGCTGGATAGAATATTTTCTCTCGGCAGTGTGGACCTTTCAGTGCATGTTGATCCGATCCCTGACCGGAAGATAGTGTACAAGCTAACAGAAAAGGTTGCTTCAGCTCAGGCGCAAAGGGTGGTCGACATGAAGGCCGGTAATATCCTGCGTTTGCCTTACCTGGAAAACGTCATCGGCGACCTGGAGTCCGTGCGTTCGGCGATCCAAACGAACAGGGAGCGCATGTTTTACGTCACCGTCGTTATTGCGCTGCACGCTTTTTCTGAAGAAGAACTCGAAAGAAAAAGCAACATATTAGATGATATATTGGCGAGGAACTCGGCGTACTTGCGCGTTCTGGTGATGCGCCAGGTCGATGGCTTGAAGAGCGCTCTGCCGGTGGGAAACCTCGTTATACAGGACTATAACCGCAACCTGACCACAGGAGGCGTGGCGGCCATGATGCCCGTATCAAACCCGGACCTTTCGCATCCGGGAGGGGTGTTTATAGGGTACAGCATGTTCACCGGAGCGCCGGTGTTCTATAACTCTTTCATCGGCCCTCCGCATTTGCCGAACCAGCATATGGCTTGCTTCGGGTTCTCCGGCAGCGGAAAGAGCACCGCGCTGAAAATTCTTGTTGCCAGGTCAACGCTGGTCGGCATTAAATCGGTCATAATCGACCCTGAAGGTGAGTACCGGAGCATGGTGGAAAAACTCGCGGGCGGAGAAGTGGTTAAAATTGCTCCGGGCCGGCCAACCGGGATAAACCCTCTGGATCTGGAGACGGAAGAAGAGAAGGACGGCCGCGAGGTTATAAATATAACTGACAAAGTATCCGAAATAAGGGCTTTGTTTTCGGCGGTGGTCCAGAACTCCGCCGGCCGAGGGCTGGACCCGCGCGAAGCGGCGATGCTGGAAGAGTCGTTGAGAGAAGAGTACGACTTCCGGGGAATAAAATCAAACCCCGACAGCCTCTACGAGCCCGGAGGGAAATCGGAAGACGGCAAGCACTACATTAGCCCGGTGCGAAAAAAAATGCCGACGCTGTCGGATTTGTATAAACGGTTGATCGCTAAACCGGGTTGCAGCGACCTTGCGGTGTTGCTGAAACCGTTTCTGGCTGGATCAAGCCTGGGGATGTTCGACTGCCAGACGAGCGTCAATCTGAACGCTCCGGTGGTGTGTTTTGACTTAAGCGACATCAGGGACGAATTTACCAGGTTCTACGCGACGTTCGTGGTGCTGGGATGGGCGTGGCAGAAATTCGCTCAGAAAGAGCGACACGTGAGAAAGCGGATAGTCGTTGACGAGGCATGGATGTTTATGAAGTATAACGAGTCGGCGGAATTTCTGGAAATAGTGGCGCGCAGGGGGAGGAAACATAACACCTCTCTCCTGGTGGCGTCCCAGCACATAGAAGAATTCCTGGGACGCGAGAAAGGGAGGGCGGTAATTTCCAACTGCGCGACGATAATGCTGCTGAGGCAATCGCCTACAGTAATAGACGATGTGGTCGAAGCGTTCCACCTTGCATCCGGCGCGAGGCGTTACCTGGAAGATTTCGTGCCTGGGGAATGCCTGCTGTCCCTGGCCGGGGCGACGACGGCGGTAAGGATATCGTTTACGCAGTACGAGCAGCCATTTGTTACGACGACGCCGGGGGAAAGCGCGGTTTAAGGAAAAAAGGAGGTGGTCGGGATTGTTTTCATGAGTAGAAAAAAAGTGATATTTTTAATACTTGTATTTTTGTTTGCGCTGAACGCTCCGTTGCCGGCTTTCGCAGCGTCGATAACAGGCGCCGTCAGGAACCCGGACGGGAGTGTTACCGTGACCTGGACCGACGGGGAGCAGGGTAAGACGCTTACGATCGAACGCTCGCTGAGACCGGGCGGCGGCCATGTTGATATCGCCGAAGTGCAGCAGGTGGACGGCTCGTACACAGACAGAACCGCCGACCCGGATGAAACGCTTTACTACCGACTGCATTACGGAGTCGGGAAGTTTACGCCGGATGTAGAAGTACAGCCTTATAAACCGCCAGACGTACCGCCGCCGGACGCGGGCGTGCCCGAGAAACCCAGAAGGCCGACGAAGGACGAAGGGGGAATGCTGGAAAGAGCCATAGCCGGCGTGGTAAACGGCTTCGTCGTGTTTTTTGAGTGGCTTGAGAATGGGGCTGACCTGAAATCTCTTGATAAACTTATCTTCAATATCGGGGTTTCGGAAGAAGACAAGGAAATGTCTCCGTTTACCCGCACCGAATGGGACAGGTTGAACGTTTGGTACAAAGGGATGTCCGCGGTGATGGGCGCCCTTTTGCTGATAGCAATTATTATGACGGCTTTTAAGCTTTTCGCCGCTGCCTTCAAACCAGCCGACCGGGCGGAAGCCGTAGAGAGTATGTGGAGGTGGGTATGGGCGCTGTTCATAATTGCCGCCGCGCCGATACTTTTCTACGTGGTGTTCAGCGTCAACATCGCGATGGTGGGCAGCATGTTGAGCGTTGCTGAAAATGTGCTGAATATAGGCGCAGGCGGTTTAAAAGAAGTAAGCCTGCAGGGCGGCGTCATGAAGGGCCTGATAACCGGGTCAGTCCTGGCGACGGCTATCGTAAAGCTGATATTATGTGGGATAATTTTTCACCTCAACATACTGTTTTTGATCCGCAAGTACGCTTTGATGGCTATCTACGTGTTCACGCCGATAATGGCCTGGATGTGGGCCATGAACAAGAACGTGAACGCGGCCGGGATATGGCTGGGGGAGTTATTGTCAAACGCTTTCATGCAGACCGCTTACGCGCTTGTTTTTTTATTGTTTTTAACATTTTGCGATGTTCAGAATTGGTTTCAACTTCTCGTTTGGCTTATGATATTGCTTCCTATAGCCGAGATGCTCAGGAACTCGGTGCAGGGACTGTTCACCCGCATGTCCGGCATTGACGAATCAGGCGCGGCGGGTAAGGTTATGGGCGCGTTGGGGCTCGGCGCGATGGTCGGGATGGGGAGGCTTGCCTCGACGGCAGCCCCAAGAAAACACCCGGTTCAGCCGCCCAGCGGAGGCCCATCCGGCGGTCTTTCGCTTGGAGGGCGCGAAGCGCCGCCGTCTCCACCTCCGATAAGTCCGCCCGGCGGATCGCCTGCCGGCGGCTCGTTCGGCGCGTTTGGCCCCGGTTCGACGACGGTATCGTCAGGGCCGGCCGGCAACGTCGGTGTTGCAAGAACGAGCGTTTCGGGCGCGTCAGGATTGGGCGAGCTTGGCTCCGGTTCGGCGACGCAAAATCTTTATGGAGCGCAGGGCGCCAGGCTCTCGCAAGTGGTGAGTACGTCGAGGGCGGTCGGCGCGGCGGGGGCGAAGGCGCTGGCGGCGCCGGCTGCGGTGATGTTCGCGGCGGTACCGGGAGGACAACATATGGTCAACCTTGCATCCGCGGTGGGCGGCGCCGCCGGGCGCGCCGTTGGCGCCGTGGGCGGCCTGGCGTATCAAACGGCCAAAGTAAGAAAGGAAGAAGGGGTTGGCGTAAAAGAAGCCTTTAAACAGGTAACCGGCGGAAAAGACGCGGCGCGCAGTATAGGCAGAGCAGCGACGGTAGTGGGGGCGGAAGTGGTTTCGCCGGGGTTGTCCCCAGCGATTGCGGAGAGGTGGTCGCAGCCGAAACAACAGCCGTCGCTGGACGGGTATAGGCACAGGTAGGAAATTAGGAAAAAGGGGTGTTGCAAATCTAAATAATCTCGGAGCAAAATCCACAAAAAAGAGAGTCAGCCGCCTCTGACTGAAGCCAGGGCTTATCTCTGTAGGGGGCAAGGGTAACAATTTGGGGATTCTACAATTGCCGGGTACGCGCGTACCCGGCTTTTTCTTTGTTAAAAAGGAGGTGAAAGAAATGAGACTAATATTGCTGCTTATGTTATGTGTGTCGCTGTTGGCGCTGCCGTTAGCCGCGCACGCGCATGACGCCGGAATACCGCCGGGCGAGTGGCCGGACCCAATTCCGCTGCCCATAATAGAGCCGAAGCCGGTTAACCCGCCGGGGTACGGCGTGCCCAGGATGCCGGAAGCGCCGAAGATGCCCATTGTTACATTTGCTCGCTAAAAAAGTATTTCAGTAGAGCAAAAAGAAAGGGCCGGGTCTTCCTGGCCCTTTCTTTTTTTGAGGTGATGATAATGAAACTTAAAGCAAGCGCCGTCGGCGTTGTCAAAGAAGGCGCTACGTTTGATGTGTTTAAGTTTGAGTCGAACGAAAGCCTGCCGCCGGGTTCGTATGTTACCACTCCTGTAAATAGTAACTCTTTTGTTTTGGGCCGGGTAATCAACGCTTTCAGGACGGCGTCCGGAAGCATGTATGAAGCAAGCGCATTGGAGCAGTTTTTTGAAGAAGGGAGAGCGATATCCCTGTCCGAGCCTAAAGAACCCGCCCGCCCGGGAGCGTCGGTCCACGTGGCAGGAGGGGAGGTTATAGCGCAGGCGGTGGGGTTTGGTGAAAACAGCCGGCGGGCTATTTATATCGGAGAGTCCGGAGCGTGTAGCGTCTTGCTGAGGCCCGAAATATTGATCCGACATGTGTTTATCGGTGGAACTACCGGCGTCGGAAAATCGTATACTGTGGGGATAATCCTGGAAGAGCTGTCGCGGTTGGGGATACCCGCGGTTGTGATAGACTCCCAGGACGAGTATACAAACCTGGCACAAGACTTAAGCGGCGTAGTTGTAAGACCGGGCCGGGACTATACGGTACAACTGTCTTCTCTTACAAATGAGGAAGCCGTGGCACTGGCGGCGTCTCTGCGCGGTACGTCGGGTTATGAACTCTTCAATTTTTCGTTTCTAGCGCTCAAAAGGGAGGTAGCCGAAGGCCGGAGGGCGGAGTTCAACTTGGCCGACCTCCTGAGAAAGATGGAGTCTGACGCCCCATCCCTCGGGCTGGACGGCTACCAGATGCGGATGGCGGCGTCGCGCGCGGAGTCTTCCATCCGCAGGCACGATTTCCTCGGTGTGATGGGAAAGAAGCTTGACTGGGCCGGACTCGTAAAAAAAGGCTTAACTGTGAATGTAGATTGCTCAAGGCTTGACCTGCTCCAGTTGCAACTGGTGACCGGCGCGACGCTGCGTGAGTTACAGAAACTGCGGTTGGACAAGAAAGTCCCGCCTTACGTTCTGGTATTAGATGAGGCACACCTTTTGGCGCCGGAAGAGGGGGAATCGCCTTGCAAGCAAGTCATCAGAGAAAACGTAAGGATTGGCCGGCACTATGGGATATGCGTCGTAATGGTGACCCAAAACCCGCTGGATATAGATAAAAAGACCATTTCTCAGTGTAACACAAGATTTATATTTGCGCTTGAGCCGGACCAGTTGTCGTCGCTGCAGGGAGTGAAAGCTGACATAACTGAAGATATGTTCAGAAGAATACCGAAGATGCCGAGGGGAACCTGCTTGCTCTCGGGGACTCATGAAACAGTTAAGCACGCCGTAACGGTAAAAGTGCGGTCGGACAGGAAAACGAGGCGCAGGGAAAGCGAGGGGTTTTTATGAAGAATCAAATTAAAAGCGCGGCTAAGAACGCGGCTAAAACGATAGGAAAAGCAGCCGGTAGAAAGCTTTTGCTTCTACTTGCTCCTTATTTGCCGGTCATAATAATGTTGCTTATTGCGGCAGCGCTGGTGACTACGCTCATCGCTGCTACATACGCCGCCATGACGCCGCAGAGGGCGCTGACCGGCGTGGAACCGTCGCCGGAAGACGCAGCCATACAGCAGAAGTATGAAAATCTTTGCAGTAAGTATAACGTGGAAGATACCTGGCTCGTCAATAGAGAAACCGTTGAAATCGGCCAAAACGGTAAATATGAAAGTTCCCCCCAAGATCCGTATTACCCCGGCCAAGGCGTAGGGAACCTGCATCAGATGGTGGACCGCTACGGAAACGATCAGAAACTGAAGCTAAAATGGGGCATGGTCCACGCCACGTCGCTGTATTGGGCTTATGTAAAAAATAAGCCTGGAATACCGGATACCATAAGAGAAAAAGTGGCCAAGGACATCCACCCGTACTTCTACTATAAAAAGTCATTAGTGGAGGTATGCGGCAAGGACGGATGCGAAATGTATGAAGTCTACCTTCTTATTGAGGCTTACACCATATTCGGACATTACCAGTATCACTACGAATGGGTGACGGAGACCCATGGTGAAGGCGAAAATACATACACAATAACATACGAACGACTGAAGGATATAAAGACGCTGTCCGAGTGGAAACGCCTGGAGCAATACCTGAAAGAGTTCTATGACTTAAAGCCGGACGACGACATGGCGCTGAACCGCATAATGGTTGTCGAAGCCGGGAATGGCTTCAACGAGCGTAAGGAATGGCTGGACTGGCTGCTGGCGCAGTATTCGCCGTCGGAATACGCCTCGGAAGCGATGATCCCGCCCGACCTGCTTCCCTATTTTAAGGAAGCGGAGCAGCGGTACGGCATACCCTGGTGGTTCCTGGCGGCGGTGGCTTTTAAGGAAAGCAGCTTCAACCCGCAGGCTGAGAACCCCAAGACCCACTGTTACGGGTTGATGCAGGTATCGCCCGAAAACTGGCAGTATTACGCCCCGCTTCTGGGTTTCGACGTAAACCTGGATAAAAACAACCCAAGGGCTCAGATAATGGTGGGGGCGTGCATGTTGAAGGGGTTGGGACTAAAAGACATAGACTGGGACGGTCCGGATTGGAAAGAGCGGACGCTGGGCGTGCTGGCTTTCTACGGGGGATTTCGCGGGGACGACGCGCTGAAAAGGTGCAGAAAAGAGTATGCTGAGCCCATATGGGAGTTGGCGGAACGGTTTAAGAGCCCGGCGGCCTGGCCGGTGCCGGGACACACCGCGATATCATCGTACTTCGGCTGGCGGAAAGACCCGATCACCGGGGAATTAAGGCATCACGACGGGATTGATATCACTGCGCCGGAAGGGACGCCTGTTGTGTCCATATCCGGCGGCGTGGTTGAACACGCCGGGTGGCAGGACCCGAACGACCACAGCCGGGGATACGGAATGTACATAAAAATCATGGACGGCAGCCACACTTATGTCTATGCTCATTTAAGCAGTATTGACGTGTCGGTCGGCTGGTCCGTGCAACCCGGGCAGCAGGTCGGAGGCGTGGGCATCACCGGGCGTTCGACCGGGGCGCACCTGCACTTCGGGGTGCTGGATCTGGAAAGGAACACCTGGATAGACCCGCTGATGGTGGCGAGGCCGTGACCGGTCTCACAAGTATCTTTTTTTGGATCGTAAAGGGGGTATGTAAATGCAAAGAATAATTACAGCCACTGGCACGGAGAGCCTGGATAAAAGCATAGCCAGGGAATTAAAAAAACAAGGGATGGAAGTAGTAGGCGAATGCTACTACCTGGAGGCTTCTCTGACCATGGCGCAGCAGCGTGGCGCGGACATTGTGGTGTTGTCGCGGCTCTTAAAGAGAGGGCAAGAATTTTTTGAAGTAGTGGAGCAGTTGAGGCTTCAAAACGTTAGAGTGATCCTTCTGCCGGGCCGGCGCAACGACCCGGAGGCGAGAAGCGTGGTCAGAGACGCTGCCCTGTTGGGCGTGTACGATGTTGTATATGACCCCGTGGAACCCCGGGAAATTGCCCGGCGCATAATGACGCCGGGAACACTGGCGGATGTGAGAAGCGATATGGATAACGACGGAAGCAGCCGCCAAAAGGCACGAGGGTTTAGCCTTCTAAGTATATTTAGAAAGGACAGGCCGGTAAAACAGGAAGGAAAAGCTTCTTCCATCGCGACGTTTAAATCCGTATGCCTTATCGGCCCGAACTCGCAAAAATGCGCGGACTTGATTGTTAAGAAAGGATGGGAGATAAAAAAGAAGCCTGACAGCGCGGATGCTGTTATAGTTGATATTGAGGAAATTGCCGCACTGAGAAATGGCAACGGTTCTTTTTTAATTGCAATGGGGAAAGTGGGAGAGGCGACGCCTGATATCTGGTCTGAAGCAATACGGCATAATGCGGTGTTAAAGACCAACGCGACAGGCGCTCTGGGAGTTCTTGAAAAGGTATTTAAAGTGGATGGGGTTGGCGGTAAAGGGAGCGTGGTTGCTTTCTACTCATCGACGAAAGGAGACCAGGGCAAAACCACGCTGGCGATAAACACAGCGTTCGCGTTGTCAGTGAACCATAAGACAGTAGTTATAGACATGGATAATATAAACAGCGGCTTAACCGCTCTTACCCGCGGCGGCATAACCCCGAAAAGCGATTTAGAAGTTGTGTTCATTGACGAGGTGGAGAGTCTTGAAAGTATCCACGAGTTCATTGCTAAAAAACGCAGCGAGTATGAATATGTTGTTCTCGATTTCGGATCGGCCCTGCTCTCTAAAAAAACAGAAGAAGCGCTGAGGATGGCGGATAAAGTAGTGCTGGTCGCAAAGCCAAGCTGGAGCACAGTGAACGTCGTGTCTATGTACCGGATGGGTAGAGCGTCGTTTCTTTCGGAAAAAGAGATGTCTTTGGTGGTAAACTGCGTGAGCGCGAGATCCGAAGTGAGCCCGCAGGATATTTCCAACATTATGAATTTAGATGTATGCGCGACAATACCGGACGACCCGGCGCTGATGGAGAAATCGAGGAAAGAGTCACAAAAAAGAAACATTTACGTGCCGCCTGTAAAATGGGGAAAAACCAGGTTCGCAAAATCAGTAAAATTATTGGTTGAAAACCTAAAAAAGGAGATGAAAGGTTAAATGGAGCTGAAATGTCTTGCTTTGCCGCTGGACGATGGTCAAGTAAAAAAAATGGAGAGGGCGGCGGGGTTGTCGTGTATGCCTTTTCCAGTAAGTTTAAAAGAGATTGAAAAGGGAATGGTTGCGGTAGTGTTGCGCAGCTCAGATAAGGTTCAAATAAATGAGGATAAAGCGCTTGAATCCGCGCTGCGAATGAATGTTCCCGTGGTTGTTCTGGTGGGAGATAAGGACCGGCGAGGAAAAGAGATGGAAGAAGAAGCGCAAAGCGCCGGGGTTCCTCCAGGATGTCTTTTGTATGTAAATAACGGAAAAGTGGTCGATGGAGCCGGGAATATAATAACCGACGCGGTTTCGCAGCGGGGAATAGGGATAAAAGCTGTTGTGGCGGCGGCAAGAAGCGCCGCCGAGAAAGAGCTTTATCCCGAGCCGGTCCTGTGGTCGCCGGGTGAACCAGGTGAAGATAATTCTATAGATTATTCTTTATGGGAAAAAGGGAGTAATTTAGAAGAAACGCGGTGTTTAGCGGCAGATAGCGCAGTTCAAAAGACGCAGCGTTTTGATGAGCCGCTTGGCGGTCTCGTTAAAGGCGCCGAGCACGTCGTCCTTGTAGTCAGGGCCAAGGGCGGCGTCGGAGCAAGCACTATCTGCGCGTCGCTGGCAGCTTCGATGAGTGATTACGGCGCGCTGCATCTAGAAGTTGGAAAAGAGCCCGGCGGGTATATCTATTATGGATCAAGCCCCGAGTCCGCTGCGAAACGCGATTATGTTTTCTGTGATTCTTTGGGGCAATTGGCCGAGTGCAAGGAGGAAGAGAAAAAGATAGTGATAATAGACACCGGGGAAGGAGCGCCAATAGGAGATGTGTTGTCCCGCGCCAGTTGCGTAATAATGGTCACCGACACGTCGGTTATGGCGTTTGAACGGGCGCGCTCATGGGTGGAATCCGGTTGGCCTCTGCACGTTCTCGTAGTTAACAGAATGCTGTATGGAGTTGGCCTGTCCCCCGAGGTTTACGCCGGGGAGTTGGGTGTGAAAAGAGTTATAGGCGTGATAGGAGGCTCCGAGGAGGAAGTTGCGCTCAACTCGGCCCAGCGGGAGAATAACCCTCCTGTGGGAATAAGCGTGGAGTACGACACATCCGTCAGCGAGCTATCAAACGCCGTATGTGAAATTTTAAAAATTTAGGGGGGATAGACGTATGGTCAAAAACTACAAGTTGTGGCTGGCCGTAACGGTCCTGCTGGCATCGGCTGCAGCCCTGGTAACCGTAGCGACCGTGCAAAGGTACACCGGCACGGTCAGAGTGGTGACGGCTAAAAAAGATATGGGCGCGGCGCAGGTCGTGACCGGGGAGTTCCTGCAGTATGAAGATGCTCTCAGGATGGGGCTATACGAAGATGTTGTTATAGAACCGCAGCAGGTAGCCGGGATGGTGGTAAAGGGCTTTGTTCCTGCGGGCACGGTGTTGAGGAATTCGATGTTCGAGCCGCCGCAGAACGCGATGATGTCAGGAAAACTCGCCGCCCTGGGCGAAACGTACAGGGCCGTCGCTCTGCCGAAGCAGCTTTCCACGACGGTCGCCGGCTCTTTGAACGAGGGCGATATTGTGGATATCTACACTAAAAAGAAAAACGAGAAAAAGAAAGATGAGCCGGCGGTTGTAAATATAGCCTCAGACGTTTTAGTAGCCAGAAACCGGTACGGCGAGAACGAAAGCGAAGGGCTTGTTCTGGCTTTTAAGTCGGATGAAATAGAAAAAGTTTTGCCGTATTTTTACGAGCCCGGCGATATTACTTTTGTTTTAAAACCGAAGCCGAAGGTTGGTGGTGACGAATGACGCCACGGATAATCATAGGCGGCAGCCGTGAATTTGTGGAAAGTAGCCGGCGCGCTGCTGGAGATAAAATAGCAGTGGCCGGCGAAGTGTTTACGACTGAAGGGTTGTACGCGCAAGTTGACGTTATTAAACCAGACGGCGTGCTGGTGCCTGTGGAATGGTCAAAGGCAGCGATTGACATAGCTTACCTGCGTCCGAACATAAAGGTGTTCACGGCGGGAAGCGTAGATATGGATACATACAACAGGTTATCGTCCAGCCAGGTAATGACCGTACCGGAGAATCCAGTAAAGTCATTGAAGACGATTTATTCCATTTTGTCAAAAATGTCTCCGACGCGGTTCGAGTTTGAAGACAAAAAAGAAGGTAACAACGAGATTAGTTTCAATGCTTCAGGGAAAGTAGAAGTTGTAAATACGTTCACAGCAGCGGTTTACTCAACAAAAGGCGGCGCGGGGAAGACTACTATTTCCACCAACTCCGCCGCAGCCGTCGGAATGTGGGCGAGCAAGATTGAGAAGGACAAAGGAAAGATATTCCGGACGGCACTAATCGACCTCAACACGGATTATGGGTCTGGAGATGTGGCAATGGGCTTCGCCGGCATGGACGAGATGAAGACGGTCGTCTCCTGGCAAGACCTGAGCTTATCATCGGGTTGGGAAGAAGTGCGGCAATGTATGAATTATCATGAGAAAGCGAATGTATATTATCTGGCGCCTCCCCTTTTGCCCGGTGAGAGATCTTTACTTACCGCTGAAGTCGCAGAAAGAATAATGCTCATAACAAAAAAGTATTTCCATTTTATGTTCATTGACCTCGGGGTGGCGCTGGAAAGAAGGGACGCGGCGATTGTCGCTCTGGATAAGGCGTCGTCAATACTGTTGGTTATAGACGTTGACTATGAAAGCGTCAAAAAATTAGCAAAGTTTATCAAATACGAAGCGAGGCAGATATTCGGAGACATGTCAAAGGTGTCTTTGGTAATAAATAGAAATCATAGTACATGGTTCACCGTAAAACATATATTGAACTTATTTGAAGAAGAAGCCGGCATGGTGCTGCCGCCGCGCGCCCAGTTGCCGGAAGACAAGGAAATAGAAAAACATAAAGGTAAGGGCGCCCCCTTGATGTGTTTAAAGCCGGACTCTCCTTTTTCGGTTGAGATAATAAAGTTATGCAGTTCGCTGGTAGGAACGGAGATGCGCCGAGAACACAAGAAAAGGTTGAGTCTGAAAAACGTATTTTCTTTTAAAAACAAAAGAAAGGTAGACTGAAAATGTCGCTTTACGAAACAAGGTTTGGTGCAGCCACACGGACGAACCCACTCCTGTCAGAAAAAGTGTTGGACGAAGTGCGCGCTGAATTTTTTGTGCGCGCATGGAGGGAGCGCCCAGACATATTTAAGGACGGCGAACAGAGCGCGGCGAAGGGGCTGTTCAGAGAGATAATAAAAAATCGCGCCGCCCCCAACCATGTGAACGAAGCTTTGGAGTTGCTGATCAGGGATATGTATGGATACGGACCGATCAACGAACTAATGTCCAACCCGGATGTAACCGACATATGGATTCACCGCTATGACCTGATAACCTACGAAGAAAACGGGGAAGTAAAGGAATGGCAAAAAAATTTCCTGTCGGAGGAGCATCTCCGCCGGACGGCCGAGAGAATGGCTGCGTCGGTCGGCAGGAAAGTAGACGAATTCCAGCCTATCGAAGACTGCCGGTTGCCAGACGGGTCGCGCGTCGTTATCACTATCCCGCAGCCTTCAGTGCGCGGGACCAGCGTGACGATACGCAAGTTTTCCAGGTTGTTTACATTGGAAGAGCTTGCCGAGAGGAAGCTCTTCCCGGAAAATTTGGTCAAGATGTTCAAGCTTTTTGTGAAAGCTAGGCTCAATATATATGCTGCTGGAGGGATGGGCTCCGGCAAGAACACATTTTTGAACGCATTGATGCTGTGCGTCGGTCCGAAAGAAAACCTGGTCTTTGTGGAAGACCCGGCGGAATCAAAGGTGGGTCAGCCGGACCCCTCTCGACCCTGGCTGCCGACGCCGGTCGTAAAAGTATTCGAGCCGCGCCGCGCCAACGCGGAGGGGGTCGGAGAGGTGCCGATAGATCTGATATTTGAAAAGGCGTTGCGGATGAAACCGACGCGCGTGCTTGTTTCGGAAAGCCGATGCCCAAAGACGACCTACTACACGCTTCAGGCGATGAACATAGGTCATCCCGGCTCGATGAGCACTGTGCATGCAGAAAGCCCGGAGGAAGTGCCGCAGCGGCTGTCCGATATGCTTGCGGCGTATCCGGACGGCTCTTACAAAGATTTGACAGCGCGCGCCGGAAAAGTGGCGGCGGTGGAATTGATCGTTTATCTTTCACAGCTTGGTGGTCATAGAAGGATAACCGACGTAGTGGAGGTGCGGCGCGCGGAAGAATCTTTGCCGGCGATTGTGCCTTTGTTTGAATGTGACCTGAAAGGTTTTGCGCCGGGTGAAGAGCCGATAGGCGAACTGAAAGCGTTGGGTAAAACGCCGGGCTTTTTACTTCACCGCAAGCTGAAGTATTTCCTGACGGACAGAGAGAGGGAAGAACTCGGTTTATTTTTCAAGGGGGTGGTCTAATGTTATTGGTTGTCGGAATGCTCACGTTTTTTACAGTGTTATCAGCCGCGTATTTCGTTGCCGGTTATGCATCGCGCAACCCGCTCGTTGAGCGGGAGCCCGGAGCCAGGTTGTCGAAAGCGAAAAGAAGCGTTATGGAAGATTTGTATCGTATATGGGGCGTGTCGCGCGACACAGCGATGTCCCCCGATGCGGCGTTCACGGCGGCGGTAATCGGCGCTGTGGTGAGCGCGATGGCCGGGTGCCTGCTGGGCGGCGTACCCATAGGTGTAGCCTTGGGGATGCTGGGGTTCATGTTTGCGCCGCGCCCGGCGTCTACATTTGTGACAAAGGCAAAAGTAAAAGCAATTAAAACCAACATGGAGTTTGTGGTGGACATACTCCTCGGCTGTCTTGAGTCCGGCATGGGTATAAAAGAAGCGGTGAGAGAGACGGCCCGCGTAGCTCCCAGAGAAGTGCAGGATGAACTGTCCCGCGTTTATATGGCGGTTGAGTATGCGAATGTTCCCCCGTCTGAAGCCTTTGCCGGCATGGCGAGGCGCGTGCCATGCGTTGAGACCGAAGAATTGAGGGACGCTGTGGAGCTGTATATGAAAGTAGGCGGAAGAGAATCATTAGAACTAATCAGGTCGGTAATAAGAAATATAAAAGAAGGAACGAATGCGAGGTACCAGGTTGACCAGGAGACAAAGGGTGTGAAAATGTCCGGATTGATAGTTGGAGCGATGCCTCTGGCATATATTGTGGCCATGTTCTTCGTTGCGCCCGACTTGATTAAGGTTCTGTTCAACCATCCGCTGGGTAAAAACGTGCTCGGCGGGTGCGTCGTGTTATATATTTTTGGTGCGTGGTTAATGTGGACGATTATCAAAGGGGTTGAGGAATTTTGATTATCTTAATGGGAGCGCTGGCGTTTTTTACTGTGGTTGCAGCCATGTGCGCGCTGCGCGCTGCCGCGACCACAAACCCTCTGTTGGTTGAGCGTAAATTTCAGCCCGGCGACCCAGCCGCCGTTTTACGGAATCTGCTGGGAAGACATTCTTTTCTTGTGAAACTGTTCGGACCCGCTGACGCAAAAGAATTGATCGAGTTGGCCGGGCGGCCGAAAGGGCTGACGCCCGAGACATACGACGCGGTAAGATTTGCGGCGCTTGGCGTTTCGATAATAATGGTATTTGCCTCTTTCTTGGGCGAATACTGGGCTCTGGCTTTCATATTGACGCCAAAACTGCCGGACTGGTGGCTCAACTTTCAGGTTGCTGAGCGCCGCCGGAAAATGAAGAGAGAGTTCCTGACGGTCGCCTCCCGGCTTTCCGCGGCGCAGGCCGGAGGCCTCTCGCTGGAAAAATCGCTGGAGTGGACGGCGTCTGGGATGAACAAAAAATACGCGCTTCGCGACGAACTTAACGTTTGCATCGCGAAAGCCAGGATCGGCCTGCCGTTTGAACAAATATTCGACGGATTGGCTGAGAGAACGGGCGTCCCGGACGTCCGGCGATTGGCGATCGCCGTGTTGCAGGCCCGGAAATATGGGGTCTCAATAGTAGAATCCCTGCAAACGGCCGTCAGCGATGCAAGAATACGGAGAAGGGCCGAGATAATCGGCCAGGCGAAGGCGGCGGAGCAGAAGATGCAGTTGGCGTTGTTCATAATGGCTACCCCGTCTATTATATTAACTCTGGCGCCGATGATAATCACCCAGATGCAGACGGGAGGGGGGTTGCTATGAGGCGATTTTTAGAAGACGAACGCGGCATGGCGGTGCAGTGGATAGTTTTGGTTATAGTGGCGGCAATAATGGTAGGAGTGTTTTTTAAAAGGATAAAACCCGGGACGAACAATTTTTCCAGGGAACTGGGGGAGTCGTTCAACCGGATAGTTAAATGAAAGTGGGGCGCGGTTATGTTCAGGAACTTTATCAAAGACGAGCGCGGTATGGCCGTGCTCTTTTTATATTTCATGATTATATTTCTGGTGCTCGGCGTCGTCACGTTTGATTTTTCGCGCGCTCACGCTGTCAGGGCGAGGCTGCGGACGGCTGTAGACGCGGCGGCTCTAGCCGGGGTTATGACCGCTCGGGCTCAGTGCGAGTATGATTACGTCCCAATCGACGAGGACGGGGACGGCGTGCCGGATAGGATCGAGCAGAAGCTTAAGGCCGTCCATATGAGTGTGTATGACAAAAACAGAGCCGATAAAGACGCAGGAGAAACATACGGCAAGAACATGCCGAAAAGCAACAAATGGGGCGTCCGGACGGAACCGGGCTCCATAAAAAGCGACGTAATCCCGGACACCTATTATAAAGAAAAAAAGGGGGTGCATTGTTACGGCGATTCTTACGCCTACGAAGCGGTCGCGAGGGTTAAAGCGTTTCTGATGAGCGGCGCCCTGGCCGGGTGGCTTGTTGGCGTTGACGAAAAAGAGCGCGAGATACCGGTAAAGGCAAAGGGCACGGCGCAGGTCGTGCCGACTTTGTGAATTTCCTCCGGGACGAGCCGCATGGGTTTTCAGGGATAGTTTTTTATAAAAAAGGGGGTGATACTTGTGTTTAATGCTCTAAAAATCTTCCTAACTGACGAATCCGGCGTCGCCGTTGAATGGGTGGTAACCATCATCGCCGGGGTAATAATCATAGCGGTCGCTTACATGAAGTTGAAAAACTCGCCGGGTAGAATTGGAGACTCTATATGGCACGCCGGCGCGTGGGGCGCACATGCAGTGAACGGCATCAGGGCGTATTAGAGAAAAGAGCCGGGGAACCCCGGCTCTTTTCTCTTTAAAGGAGGTGGAAAAATGCTGAGCGTGGTTGTCCCGGCGTACAACGAGGAACAAAGGCTTCCGGAGACTTTACGGCAGTTAACGACATATGGACCTGTAGGCGAGATAATTGTCGTGGACGATGGTTCAACCGATAAAACGTTTGAATTGGCGACTAAATACGGGGCGACAGTTCTGCGCAATTCGGTAAACTACGGCAAGGGGTACTCGGTGCGCAGGGGCGCGCTAGCCGCAAAGGGCGACGTGGTGTTGTTTACGGACGCCGACATGGCCACGCCGATTAAGGATGCGGCAATGTTGATGAAGGCGATAAGAGACGGCTCGGATATAGCAATCGGGTCAAGGTACATGCCCGGGTCGATTATCCACGACTGGTCGCCGGCGCGCCGGTTGGCAAGCAAGATGTTTGCCTTGTTTGTCCGCGCGGCTACTGGACTGCGGTACAAAGATACGCAGTGCGGTTTTAAGATGTTCACAAAAGACGCGGCGCAAGAGATATTTTCACGTTCTTATGAGTACCGGTTTGCTTTCGACGTAGAGGTGTTGCTGCTGGCTAAAAGCATGGGGTTTGACGTAGCTGAAGTGCCTGTCGAGTGGAGCGACGCGCCGGGTTCAACCGTAAAGATGTGGGGAGACGGAAGCCGGATGCTTGGGTCTGTCGTCGGGCTGGTTCGCAGAGATCCGGCGCAAAGATTTTTTAAAAAAGTTTTATGAAAGGAGGCAATACTTGTGTTTGGTGCTCTAAAAACCTTCCTTACCGGCGATTCCGGGGGAGCGGTTGAATGGGTAGTGACCATAATCGCCGGGGTAATAATCGCGGCGGTCGCTTACGCAAAACTAAAGAACAGCCCCGGCAACGTCGGCACGTCTATCAACGACGCTGGAGCAAACGCCGCAAAGGCGGTGGACGGTATAAGACCGTATTAAGAAAAGATCCGAAAGAATTTTTAAAAAAGTTTGAAAGGAGGCAATACTTATGTTTAATGCTCTAAAAACCTTCCTGGCTAATGAATCCGGGGGAGCGGTTGAATGGGTAGTGACCATAATCGCCGGGGTAATAATCGCGGCGGTCGCTTACGCAAAACTAAAGAACAGCCCCGGCAACGTCGGAACATCTATCAACGACGCTGGAGCAAACGCCGCCGCGGCGGTGAACGGCATCAGGGCGTATTAGAGAAAAGAGCCGGGGAACCCCGGCTCTTTTTTTTGTAAAGGAGGTGGTTAAAAATAAGTTATGCGTTTGCGGCCATAGCGGTGCTCCTCGGGTCGTTCGGCCAGCTATGTATGAAAATAGGCGCTTCGGGGTCGTCTTTAGGAAAAGCGCTTCTATGTCCATACACAATTGCGGGATTTTTTCTCTACGGCGCGTCGTCCCTATTTTGGCTAAGAGTTTTATCCGAACTACCGCTTTCAACAGCTTATCCGATGCTTGCGTTAAATTTCACGCTTGTGCTGCTTTTATCGGTTCTTGCGCTTAAAGAACCCATAAGCGCAGTAAAATGCGTTGGAACAGTTTTAATCGTTTTGGGGGTGGTAATGATTGGGAAAAGTTAAAATCAATGTCTGGCATATTTTGTTCCTTGCGGCATTGGCATATATCTGCGTTGACGCGGGGAGTCCATTGATCGAAGGAGATACGCTATGGCACGTCAAAACCGGACAGTGGATTATAGAGAACCGCATGATTCCCGTTTCTGACTTTTATTCCTGGACGGCTTGCGGAGCTCATTGGACTGCGCACGAATGGCTTTGGGAGGTGTTGGCTTACTTGAGCTACGCTTACGCCGGGAAGTGGGGAGTGTGGCTTTTGACGTGCGCCGGGATAATCGCTTATGCTCTGTCGTTATTTGGACTACTCGTAAGGAGATGCTCTCTACCACTTGCGTCCATGCTCTCTGCGCTTGCCTTGATCGCTGCAAGCTACGCCTGGGACGCGAGGCCGCACGTGATGGCGCAGGGTTTATTTGCCCTCACTGCTTACCTGGTGTTAACCGCGAAAGACAACCCGAAAAAGCTTTATCTGCTGTCCTTTGTCGCGCTCGTATGGGCCAACATCCACAGTTCAGCCCCGCTGGGCGTGCTGTTTGCGGCAGGGGTCTTCGTATATCCCTATTTATTTAGGGGTGCGCCGCTGGAAAGAGGGACCGAAGCACACAAAAAACTGGGCGTGTCCACGGCAGCGATGCTGCTGGCGAGTTTTTGCAGCCAGCAGGGGACGGGGATCTGGTATTACACATTTTTCGCGTCGTCGCACCCGGAGATTACCAACAACGTAGGCGAGTGGTTTTCGCCCAACTTTCATAACCCGGTGCTTCTGCCGGCGTTAGTATTGCTGCTTTTGGTGCTTGTAGTCGCGGCGTTGGGAAAAGAGCGGCCTTCTTTGTTTGAAGCATTATTTGCCGCGTCAACATGCGCCCTGTGGCTCGTCTCCCTGCGCCACGTCCCTTACTTCACTTTGGCGGGGGCATTGTTAATAGCGTCAACCGTCAAAGGCGTGTCGGCAAACCATTTAAGCAAGGCGGCTGCGGCTTTTCTTGCCGCGGTGTTCATAATTTTCAGCGCATGGTCATGGCCGCCGGCGTGGGTGGACAACCCGAAGGAAGGCGTCTATTTCCCTATTAAAGCCGTGTCGTTCATGAAGGAAAACAGGCTAACGGACAGAGTGTTCAACTATTACTCGTGGGGCGGCTATTTAATATGGGAAGGTATACCGGTGTTTATTGACGGCAGGGCGGACATGTACGTATCGTCAGGAAAAGGCGTGTTTAAGGATTATCTGCACGCCGCTGCTCCGGGGTACGGAAAAGATGTTGAACAACTGGAGAACCCGGTTGAAATATTAAACGGTTGGGGCGTTAAGACGGCGCTCATCCCGTCGAACGGCCCGCTGGATTGGATATTAAAGAAAGATAACTGGAAGGAGGTCTACAGGGACGATGTGGCGGTTGTTTATGCAAGAGACGCGTAATTTTACAAGAGACGAACGCGGAGGGGTTGTCGAGTGGTTGCTGGTGTTGATCGCCTGCGCGATTTTATGTTCGATTATATTCAAGAACCTCGCGCCGGGGATAAAATCATCAACTCAAAAGATGGGCAACGCTTTGAATGGAGGGTAAAAAAGAAATGTTGGGATATCTAGTTGCTTCAGTATTTTTACTGGCTGCTTCGCACATAGACATGCTTTCGTACAGAATACCGAACTGGCTGAACGTTGCGGGGGTCGTCGCTGGAGCGGCGCTGAGCATAAAAAACCCGGGCTTTTTTATGCACGGCCTTATATGGGGGGCGGCGTTCGGTTTGTTCTTCTATTTTCTCGGCGTCTTCGGCGCGGGAGACGCGAAGATGCTTATAGCTTTGGGGAGTATCGTAGGGCAGGATGAAATATTCGCCTTGTTTTTATTGTCTATTACGTTAATGGCGCTGTGGTCAATCCCGGTGCGTCTTGTGAAATGGGGGTTCAGGCGCACGTGGGAGACAGAGAAACAGGGTCTTATGTTTCTGTTGCTAAAGATAAAGCTGCAGCGGCCCGAAATAGAGAAGCTCGACGTTGCCAAGGCGCCTTTCGCGCCTTTTGTCTTGTTTGGGTATATCGCGGTTCAATTAGCGCAAATGTTCGGGGGTGATATTTTTGCGTATCTGCAAGTTCTATAAAGACAAAAACGGCAGCGCACCGGTAGTGGCGACGGTTTTATTGTTTCCCCTGTTGATCGTTTTGATTTACAGCGGAGTCATGTACGGCCAGATGGCTGACGTATCCAGCGTCGTCGAAGAGGCCGCCCGGGCCGGGGCGAGGTATTACGCGGCTCACTTCGGCGAAAAGAAAGCTAAAGATGAGGCAGGGAAAAAAGCGAAAGAGGTCGTCGTCGGGTCGGTGAACGTCACGCCGGTAAAGGAAATTGAGAAGAAAAAGCTTACCTTTAATGAAAAAACAGACATCAAGGTAAAAAAGGACGGGAGCTACGCATATTGTGAGGTAACCTATCACTACCCCACGCCCGTAAAAAAGCTGACGCGGTTGATAGGAGGGAACGACTTGACGGATGATATGAAAATCACGGGAAAAGCGTACTTCAAAATTAGCGAGGGGGGATAACTGGTGCGCGGGGAAAAGGGCTCTGCAATTATATCCTGGGCGCTGCTTACGCCTCTCATCTTTTTTGTTGTTTTCGCCGGCTTCGTCATGATCCACTTGAACCAGATAAGGGCCTGCGCGGCGATGGCCGCGCGCGAATCGGCCCGCGACTACGGGATAAACCACAAAGAGAGCAATGCCCGCCGGGTGGCGTGGGACGTCTTAAAGCAGGAAGGACTGCTATCCGAAAACGCCGCGTACCCAAAAGGGGGAAGCAGGAACTTTAACGCCGACAACGACGTGAAGTTCACGGAGGACGGGGCTTGGGTAACATGCGTGATAACGTACAGGATGCCCAACGCGCTGCCGCTGGTCCCGCGCCTGGCGGCCGCCGAAGACAACCCGTCGTGGTGGCCGAAGGAGTTTATATTTAAGGCGGCGGGGTCGGCGAAGCATGAGTACGAGGATTAAAAATTTGGAGGGAAAACATCGGCGTATTTGCCATGATCAAATACAATCCAACTATTGTCGAGTTTTGTAAGCTGAAAGAACCAATATATATCTCTGGTAATGCCCGGAAAACTGGAAATACCACCGAGAAGCAAGCCGTAGAATAGCCATCCTGGAAAAAACTTATTGAGCAGCAAAAGAAGTAATATAGAAGCAAGTAGCGTAAACAAAGGTGCCAGGCAAACATATTTGTACCGGGACACTTGGCATCCAGCAAGAGCCTCACAATAAGTAAGGTATACCTTCCACGTAACACCTGTTAACCTAAAACCAAGAGCATGGCTATATTCATGTATCGGGAGAGTAAATAGTAAGAGGGCGATAACGAAGCAGAGAAAGAATAAGATCATATCTGAGGCGTTTAGTTTTGCTTTTGTAATAACAAGTCCTGAAAAAGAAAGGGTGATAAAAAGCAATATCATGAAAAGGCGCTTTGGGGGACTTTTTAACTTAATCGGAAACAACACAGGATACATAGATATTCCTCCTGTTGTAGCTTCGGCTGCCGGAGTTGTAATAATATCTTTGGTTAAAGCCTATCTGGAAAAAATAATAAGCATCTATTGCCTCATAGTGTTGGCGGTTCTTGTTTTAATTCCTTCAATCATATTGTTTATCCGGGATAAAAAAATGTAACGAAAGGTGGCAAATGATAAGATTTTGCAGATTGTAGATAAAACAGAACATCGCTTGCCGGCGCGTGCATTGTTCAGTTACGCCGCCGTTTTTGTTTTCGTCTTTACCGTTTTTCTTTATGCGGGATACAGTTTCCACCGCGAGGCGCTCGCCGCCCTCTCGCCGTCCGTAAATACGGCTATAAGCATGGTCGAGGCGGTGGACAGGGCGGGCGGCAACCTGCCGCTTATCCTAGCGGGAGCTATATTCGCCAAAAACATTGTAGTGGCGTTGCTTGTGCTGGCGTTCGGCCGCCGGCTTTTCGGGTTGTTCCCCGCGTTCGTGCTGGCGGTCAACGCCGCGGTCATAGGAGCGGTGTACGGCGATCTGACGGCTTCCGGCGCTCCGTGGCAGGAGGCGGTATCGTATTTCGCGCCGCACGGGGTCATCGAAATACCCGCATTGATCGGGGCGTGCGTGCTGGCTGTATGCCTTAAAGGCGCAGGGCTTAAAGAAAGGCTGTTGCGCGGAATGACATACGTCGCCGGCCCGCTGGCCGTAGCGGCGCTGGTCGAGGTGTATGTAACCCCGGCGGCGCTGTTCGCGGCAAAAGTATTATATAGGGGGAGTTAAAAAAATGGATAGGACAAGAATAGTATTACTGATAATAGCCGCCGCCGTTATTGGCGCATGCTTGGGCGTGTTGGGCCACTGGTACTTCACGGACATTGCTCCGGCGAAAAAAACAAAGATAATAGCCCAAAAGCAAATGGAGCAGATGAAAAAGATGGTGCGGACCGGAGAGGTGACCGATGTCACATCCGATTCTGTAACCCTGGAAGTGAAAAAAAGCGGAGACGATTCTTTAATCGGTCAGAAATTAACGTTCAAGATCGGTAAAACGACGACCGTCCAAGCCGGGATGAACGTTTTAAACCGGCCTGACGAAGCGATCGATTTAGGGAGATATGTTAAGGCCGGCATGACGGTTGACGTCCTGGCGGAAGGCGACAGGGCGCTGGCAGTGCACTGGGAGGCGCCTTTCAGTTCCCTTTTCTTCGGGAGTGCAACGGACAAACACTTCTGACAACGCCTCGTCCCCTGTCCTTTAATCATACCACTTTTGGTAGAAGTGTCAATTATCAACGCCTGAAGGCAGGGGCTTGAGAAAGCGGTCCTGAGAGCCTTCGCTTTACAGGCGGGAGATTTGCGGGATCGGGAGCATAAGGTGCTCTTAAATTGGCTATAACTGACATTTGCAAAGAACGCGGAGGCAAAAAATAGGACAGGGGAAAATCGCCCGCGGCGGATAGATGCTGCGGGCGGTTTTCTTTATTAAGGGGTTGATAATCTTGTCTATCAGCCCGGTATGCGCGTACCCTGTAGGATGGAGGTGATAATGGCAAAATGTACGGTGAAATATCCGGAAAACTAAGAGAAGCGATTGAAGCCAAATATCTGGACAAAGAAAAAGTGTTCGAGTTCGCCGGGAAATGCCTGGAAACGGCTGAGCAGGAAGGACAGGTGGACAATTTGCTGAAACAATTCCCATACCTCTACGAGGTTGTAATAACCTTCGACCGGTATTTCCATTCGGAGAAGAGCTTGTAGTTGCCGATATTTCGGAAGCGTTTTCTTCTCATGATCTCGAATTCGCCGCCGCTGATGTTGTGAAACTGCCTGAAAGCCAGTTCAAGAGAATAGGCGGAGGCAGGTGATAACTCGGCTTTCGACAGCACGGCAAAAAACGTTTTAACGTCAGACATGTTTAAAATATACATTTCCCTGACCTCCTGGGGAAAGTCTTTTGCCTTTGCTGTGTTCAATAGAGCTGATTTGAGGTCGGCGACATCACATCTTGCCAACGCTATAGGCTGGTATTTTTGTTTTGTTAAAACAATATCGAGAATACGGACGCTATCAGGAATTATGCCGGTTTCTTCTGTAATTTCCCGGACAGCGGCTCTGCTTAAAACATTGCCCTTTTCGCCCACCAAGTCGCTTTCAATGACCGTGCCGGTTGATGCAACGGAGTAGATGCTACCTGAGATAGCAAGCGAAGAAGTCCGCTTAACAATCAAAGTGTTGCCCTGGCTGTCCATTACCATTGCGCTTACCGCCAGGACATTGGCGAGGCGGTTGTTGCCGATGATCTCCGGGAACTCGGGATCATCTTTACCACTGAATATCTTATTCTTGTACTCGGCGAGGACGCTGTAGTATCCCGGCAGGTAAGAGAGAAGAGAAATGTATTTCCAAAAACCGCTGTAACGCACATTGCCGGGGAAAACAGTCATGTTAGTCGAAAGCAGGTCGTAGAAACCAACGGTGGATAGTTCCAGCGTCAGACAATCGTTTTCCACCGTATATCCGTCAAGACGCACGCATGGGCCGTTGAAGGAGCGTGAGCCGGTCAACTTGTTATAATATTCCACCAGGAATTCAATGTGCCATTCGGGTATGATGTTTTTAAAACGGCTTTTTGTGTGATAGCGGGTGTTTATATCTGAATGTTGGCAGAAATACGATGTTAAAGCGGGGTCATCAACTATCATCTGAGAGTAAGGTTTTCTGTTTTTTAGGATAGACAGTTTTCTTGCGGAAACGGCTGCAAGAAAAGCAACCAGGGCAAGAAATATCACCGTAAGTATATTGCCCGCCAGGTTAGAAACAACGCTTAAAGCAAAATCAGTAAAAGGCATAATCGCGTTCCTCCGTTAACAGTATATACTTTTCGTATTGTTTTTGGAAGAACCGAAACAACGGCGGTTCGGCAAATGACCGGGACAACCCCGGTTTTGTATTTTTCAGGAGGTGTTTTTTCATGAACCTGATACCAATTGCACTATTAAAACCGCATCCGAAAAACAAGGAGTATTTTCCCGACGCCTTGCCCGAAAGCCTCTGGCAAGAACTTGTCAATGACATCAAAGAAGAAGGCATAATTAACCCGTTAATCGCTACAACCGATTACACCGTGCTGGCGGGGCACTTGAGGTTGGAGGCAGCTAAGCAGGCTGGGCTTACGCACGTGCCGGTAGTTATCAGGGATGTCTCTGCCGACAGCGACGAGGCTGTAGAGTTGTTAATTAAGGACAACTTGCTGAGGAGGCAGCTGTCGGACATGCAGGCGGCGAGGCTGGTCAGGGTGCTGAAGGAAAAGTATGGGGTGAAACACGGTGGGTACCGCGAACCAAAAATGGAAAAAGATGATGGGTCAAAACGACAAAATGTCGTTTTGAAAATTGCTGATGTTGTGGGGATGACCGAAAGGCAGGTTCAGCGTTGTGACAAACTCAACGACCTCGTTCCCGAATTCCAAACTCTTGTTTCCTCCGGCAAACTCGGTTCCACCGCCGCCTACGAATTGGCTTTCCTTTCATCGGAGACGCAGAGGCAATTGCTAGACGCTTACGGTGAGAGCATAACCGGCCTTAAGCAATCCGAAGCGAAGGGACTGCGCGCCGGAATCGAGGCTGAAATTCGGGCTGAGAGCGAGCGGCAGATAAGTGGATTAAAAGAGGCCGTAGCCAGGCTGACTGAGCAGAAGGACGAGCTGCAGATAGCCGGCGGAGAACAGGAACGGGAGCTTAGAAAAGCTATAACCGACATGCAGGAGCAATTAAGGGAAAGTTTACCTGTTGATAAAGCATCTGTCTTGCAGGAAGAATTGAGCGAAAAGGAGCGGGAGTTGGTTTTTGCGCAACAAAGAGCGTCCGAAGCCGAAAACAAATACAGAGCAGAAGCAAACATACTGAAAAAGCGGGTCAAAGAACTGGAGGAACAGAAACTGCCCCAGCCGGAGGTTATCGAGAAAATCGTCGAAAAAGTGGTTTACCGCGCTGACCCGGTCTTAGGGGCAGAACTGGAAGAAGCCAGGAACAGGGCGGCATCTTTGTCGCAAGAGCGCAACTTTTTCCAGGAGCGGATGCGGGACATGGCTACGGACGGCGAGCGGAAAGAAGTAAAGCTCCGGGAATTAAAGGAGCGCGTGGAGGAATTGGAGCGCCGGGAAGAGATTCTGAAGAAAAGCTTGACTCGAAAAGAGAACAGGCCGAAGAGTGACCCGGCTCAGGAGGAAATGATGAGCCTGATGAAAAAAGCGCGGGAGGCGGCGATCGACCTATCGGAAACGCTGTCCCTCATGCTCCAAAAATATTCAAAGGAGATTCTGTTCATTACTCAGAGAAAAACGGCTTCTGACCTACATGACGCCGTTGATGTTATAGCCGGGGCTACCTCCTTTAACCTATTTGAAGTGTCGCTTGAAACATTGGCAATGAGAATGGGCCAATGTTTTGAGTTACTTGAAAGCAAAAAGCCAGCGCTAAGGGTTCTAAAGGGAGGTGAAAAGATTGATGGCAAAGAAAAGCCGTAAAAGAGCGACAATGGCTGACGCATTCCTGAAACTGTTGGAGAAAAACTATCCGGAAGGTGTGCCTGTAGCTGAAGCTGCAATGATCATGTACAGGAACAGCGGTTTACGTGCAAGAGCGAGGATCTACGGTCTGGCGCGCAGCCTGCGGGACGTCGGGCACTCTGTCTACGCGCTTGGTGGGATATATCACATCTGCAACGGTGACAGCGAAAAGCTCCTGCGCGTCGGGGAGCGGAAAGAGATACAGGCGATTGGAAACATCAAGAGTTTCGTCAGGGTTCTGGACGAGACTATCGACGCGCTGAGCGCCAACCCGGACATGGTAAGGCTTTGCTTGCTGCAGGAGCTTCGCGGAAAGGCGAAAGAAAAGCTGGTCGTTATGGTGAAAAAGCTTGCATGAAGCCCGGAAGGCCGGGCTTTTTGGAAAGTGAAGGGAGGCGGCGGGTGGAAACGAAAACAGCGCTTCTTTTAATGAGGGAACCAGTTTCGGCTCTTTTTTTTGCTCGCCCGGCACGTCTGCCAAGTAGAAAGCCGGAAATTATCCGGCTTTCTACTTTTTTACAAGGAAGAAGGAGGTGAGAAAATGAGACAGATTTTGCTGCTAATGTTCTGTGTGTCGCTGCTGGTGCTGCCGTTAGCCGCGCACGCGTATGACGTCGGAATACCGCCGGGCGAGGGACCGGATCTAACTCCGCTGCCGATACTGAGCCTCCCCATGGCTAAAGCCAGGGGGTTCCTGACCTTAAACCACAAGTATCTGCCTGTCAGCCTGCCTCTTTCCGCCGGACGAACCTGGCAGAGCCTTAGCATGTTGCATCATCCAGACAACTTTCGCGGCGACCCGCTCCAACCTGCCGTAGGCGTCCTTAAACCGGCTGATGAAACCGGTTTTAGCTCTCGCGGGTTCGGCATAAGGCCCACCTTCGCCGCACCAGGACGACTCCGCCCTGCCCGGCTGCCCGGGTAGATGAGCCCGTGATAAACTTTTACAAACCGAAACTTGCAGGCGCTTTATACCAATATTTTTTACGAACATCTTCAATCGCGGCATCAAGCAAAGACTTGACTGCCGGCCACTCTGCAGCCGCTGAACCAATATCCAGGTAGCGTTTGCCGTTACCGTCCTCCTTTATGTGTCTGGCAAGGAAAGCTGAATACAAGTCCCTCTGGGCTGTCACGCCGCAGTCGCAGCTATGCCACCGGGCGGAAAGCTTCTTTTTTAATTTCCGCCCGCAGTGACACCTCTGTGAGAGAGCGGTGCTGCCAGTGGGAAACTCAATCACCTGTCCGTTGCCGGAGTCGGCTTTGCGTTTTAAACCGGAAACAAACATGCCGGGAGCGCGGCAATTGACCGACCGGCCAAATACCCTTTGCCATGCTTTATATGATACTTTCTCCAGGTAGATTTCGTCGCCCCGGCGCAGGATATCGTTGATTAATTTTCCATGAAGCGATTTTCTATGCGCCGCCTGGCGGCGATTCAATTCGGCGAATTTGGCGCAGGTTCTTAAATAGCCTTTTGAACTGACCCATTTCTTTTTGCCCTTTTTGACCGTGCCGTCCGGGTTGTAGTTGTCCGGATTGTTTATCCTGCGTTGGCGGTCCATCTTACGCTGACACGCCCCAATCGTCTTCTGGAGGTTGTCCAACTCGCGGCAGAACAGGTCGAGCCCGGCGCCGGCATTGTTTACTTCCCCTATGGTGGAAGGTCCCACGTCCAGGCCAATTTTACCCCTGGCGACTTTGTTTTTTTCCTTCCGGTATGGCTTGCCTTCACAAACCAACTGGACGTAGAATCTTGTTTTTCCGCGGATAATCTTCCTGACGATCCGGACGTATTTTACCGGACTGGACAACCCGTGGGCTATAACGGGGTCTTTTACGTTAATTAACGTTTCTAGCTCCAGGCTGTTCCAAACAACCTTGCCGTCTCTCCAGCGAATGCCGGAAGCGTTGTTCTTGCCCTCCAGGGATTCGAGCTCACCGCGGCGTTTGAACCGGACTTTTTCGGCGTCTCCAATGACGGTCTTATTGGCAGCGTCGAAAGCCCTGGTAGCTGCTTTCTGCGCGGCGAGAGAATCTATGTGCTCGCCTAACCATGATTTCCGGATTATCCCAACATAGTCATGCAAAGAGTATTCGGTGAAGCCATACTTCTCCCTGGCTTCTTTGAAGGCTTTCGACCTGGCTTTTGCTTCTTCCTCGGTTTTATGGGGCATAGCCCGGGCCGCCCGGTAGATTTTCGACCGCAGCATCATGTCGCGGCGCTTTAATACTTCTCCCAGGCAGGCATTGTATATTTGCCGGCCGGCTTCGAAGCGGGAGTTAAGGACGTGTTTTTGCTCTGAATTGGTTGCCAGTGGGAATTCAGTGATAAACGACGGCGTTTTGGACCTGCCCATATGTTACACACCCTTTTGTTGTTCAATGTACTGCTTAATTACTTCCAGCGGCGCGCCGCCCACGGAGCTGACAAAGTAACTGTTTGTCCACAACGTCGGCAGCCGGCTCTTGAGCCAGGGGAACTCCTCCCTCAGTATCCGGGAGGAGCGGCCCTTCAACCACTTAACAAACTTATGGATACCGAACTGCGGGTCAACTTCGCAGAGGATGTGTACGTGGTCCGGCATGATTTCAAGGTTGATTATGTCCACGCCATGCTCTGCAGCGAATTCATGTATGATATTTTTTAGAAGCCCATCTACTCCATCTGTCAGAACTTTGCGCCGGTATTTCGGGCAAAATACTATGTGATACTTACAGGAATAGACTATGTTGTTGTTGGATTTGTAGGAGATGGTATATTGCTTCATGAGAGTATTATACCATACAATGCAGCATAATACAATCATATGTTCGCTATGAGACAGTTATTTTGCCAGGCTTTCGCCTGGCGCGCCTTATATCCCCATGGCTAAAGCCAGGGGCTTTACGGCGCATACTGGTAAAGCCGAAGCTGGTTAACCCGCCGGGATACGGCGTGCCCAGGATGCCGGAAGCGCCGAAAATGCCTATTGTTACCTTTGCTCGCTAAAAGGACGGCGCTGGAGAACTGAGGAGCAAATTTCACCCTGCGGAGGCAGACCGGCGCTAAGGCCGGGGCGGGAGGGGCCGGATGCAAAGGGGGATTATCCGGCGCCGCAAGGGTGAAATATTTTTGAGGGAAAGAGCCGGTTTCGGCTCTTTTTTATCCCGTAAAAAAAGGAGGCTGAATAATGTTGCAAAAAGACGAGTTGGACTTCTATATTCGCCACGGTGTTGTTAACGAGGTGGCTGTAGAGATTATCGACATGATGGCGCGAAAAAATATGATTCTCCAAGAAGCCTTAGAGGTCATCAAAAGGATTGAGTATCAACTTAAGTTCATCAAAGTATTTATGCCCAAAGATTAAGTTGTTTAGAGAGCAGTGCCTTTAATTTGGATGTGCCATATTTCTCTTGAAACGGTTTTCGGCCAGCATCTTGCAAGACTGATCATTGCCTGAAAAAGCTCTTTTGAA
>QZJY01000014.1 GCA_003597995.1 Dehalococcoidia bacterium | reverse complement strand
CCACCCCGAGCGTCACCACGGCGATGACCCCGTTCATTACGTTGAGAGTCCGCAGCCTCTTCTGCACCCGCAGTATGGAGAAATAGACCTGGTTTACGCTCATGGGTATCAGCGAGATGGACAGCAGTTGCAGCAGCCGCGTGGAATGCCCGGCGTATTCCACTCCGAAAACGCGCAGTAATGGGGCGGAGAAAAACAGCAAGGCGATTACCACGGGCGTCAGGATGGCAAATGCGAGCTTGAGACTGCGGCGGACGTTATGCAGCAACTCTTCTTCGTCATGGCAGCCCTCGGCGAAGAGCGAGGTTGAGATGGACGAAGGCACCATCGATACGGCTCCCATAACCTGCCAGGCTATGAAGAAGAATGCATTAGCCTCGGCCCCCAGCCTGCCGAGCAGCATGATGGGTAGAATCTGCCCGGGAAGCACCGCCAGCAGGGAGGCTCCGTTGTTCACCAGCGAGTAGCGCACCATCTCACCCCTGCCGTGCCAGTCGAGGTTGGGAGAGGGCAGGAAACCGTGGACGAGGCGGGGCAGAAACAAAAACAGGCCCAGGAGGAGGGATATGCTGAGCGCCGACCCCCACGAGGTGAATATGCCGTACGCCTGTGCCGTTGCGGCGAAGGTTATTAACATGATGAGTTTAAGAACATTCATGGAGAGGCCGCGCCCCATGGCGAAACCGGCGCGGCGGCGGGCGATAAAAACTCCGTCCGCCACCGTTACTATAGCGGTGAAAGCGGTAAAAAGTGTGAACACTATAAAACGGCCTGCATCCTGCCGGAAAGGGGCCAGGCCGGGCGACCACAGTCCGGTGCCTAGCAGAAAAATGACGGCCAGAAGTGCGCCGGTGATAAAAATTAGCGAGAGGCTGAAATTGATGAGCCGTGCTGCCTGTTTATCATCTCCGGGAAGAAAGCGGATGATGCCCACACCCAACCCGAGATGGGACAAACTGCCCAGCAATCCCAGAGCGGCGATGGCCGCCGACATTGTGCCTACGTCACCGGGGGAGTAAAAGCGGGCGGCAACCGCCCAGAAGACAAACCCGAGAACTGCTCCCAGCCCGTTGCCCGCTATCAGGTAGAAGGCATTGGAATACAGCGGGATGCGCCAGAAATGCCATAGCGGTCGAACTTCGCTGGTTTGCGGGTTGTCGGCGGGGGGATTCTCGATTTCTTTCATACAGTAAGAATTTAATCTTCCGGTGCTACTTTAGCGCGTTCAAGCTTAACATTCAAGCAGATTACCCGGTCGTGGTTTTTCTTACTCTGAGCGGTACATGCTATAATGGCGACGGGGTGCGCTTTTGAGACTGAAATACAACCTCGACCTGGCACTGGCGGCCTTATTAAGTCTGCTGCTCATCCCGGCGGTGATGTTCACCGATTCACTAGCAGCGCGTGTGACGCTGGGAGTGCCTTTCATGCTGTTTATCCCTGGATACGCCCTCGTGACGGCCTTTTTCCCGGACGGGACGCGCCTCAGCGCCGCCGAGCGTATCGCCTATAGCATCGCACTGTCTATCGCGCTGGTAATGCTCGACGGCCTGCTGCTAAGTTACGTCTGGAGAATCGACGTTTACCCGCTGCTCATTTCTCTGGAAAGCCTGACGCTCGCAGTCCTGGCCATCGCCTGGCGGCGCCGCCGCGACCTCCCTGAAGGCGAGAGAATGAACCTCAACCGTATGGAGCCGCGGCGCGCGACCCCGATGATAGATAAATTCCTCGTGGGAGTGCTGGTGCTGGCAATTGTCGCCGCCGGAGCGATAGTGGTCAACGCGGGCATCAATAACACCCAGCCCTACTCGGAGTTCTACCTGCTGGGGGCGGCGGGCAAGGCCGCGGACTACTCGCAGAACATGGCGGTGGGGCAGCGAGGCCAGCTCACCCTCGTATTAACCAACCACGAAAAGCTGGACGTTGCGTACACCATCAGAATCGTCCAGGAAGACGGACACGCCTTCATAGACGGTAATGAGCAAAACGAGACCAGTTTCATCCTGACGAACGGGCAGAAACAGAGCTATACGATCACTTTCAGTTTTGATGCCGCCGGCGCCGGCCAGAAGCTGGAGTTCGACCTTTATAAGGGCAATGATACGGAGATTTATCTGAGGACATATCTTAGGGTTGACGTAAGCTAGGTTTTTTATGGAGCTGTCAGCAACTTCCGTGATACAGAAACCCATTCCAGAAATACCATACTACCCTGTGACACTGCGCGGTGCGGTCCACAAGCTGGAAGGATAGCGTGCGCAGCCTGCAGTGGCGTCTCATCATCCCCCTGGCTCTCCTGGTGACTGTCTGCCTGGGAACCCTCGGGACTTACCTGGCCTATTCCTCCCGTAATGACGAGGTGCAGAACCTGGAGCAGCGGCTGGCACAGGAGGCGCGCCTGGTTTCTCACTCCGTTGCGCCTCTTCTGTGGGACAGAACCGGCGTGGACAGCCTCGTGAAAAGCCTTGGCCGGGGAACCGACATCCGCCTTACCGTTATCGCCCCGGACGGTGCGGTGCTGGGGGACTCAATTGAGGACCCGGACACCCTAGAAAACCACCTGGACCGTCCGGAGGTGCGTGCAGCCCTTTCCACCGGCTATGGCCAGAGTATTCGCTTTAGCAGCACTCGCCATCAGGATATGCTCTACGTGGCGGTCGCCATCACTGGAGACGGAGGACAGACTACCGGGGTCTCCCGTGTAGCTCTCCCCCTTACTACCGTGCAAAAAATAACCGCTCGCCTCGCTGGCATTATCGCGTTTGCCGTAGGAGTGGCTATCGTTGTTGCCGTGGCGGGTATATGGGTCGTAGGCCGTCTTGTGACGCATCCGGTCATACAGCTTACGCGCGAGGTGCGACGGGTGAGCGCTGGCGAGGTAGGCCGAACAGTACCAGTCCCCTGGAATGGAGAGATAGGCGATCTGGGGCGCGCCTATAACGAGATGTCTCTTAAACTTGCCGCTACCCTCTCTCAGCTCAAAGAAGAGCGAGGAGAGCTGGAAACTATAATGGCGCAGATGACAGATGGAGTACTTCTGGCTAATGCTGCTGGCGATACCATGATAACGAACCAGTCCGCAGCTCGACTATTCGGATTTGAGAAGTCCACCAGTATTGGCAAACCCGTCACCGCCATCGTGCCGGAGGCTGCGGTTGAGAAGGTTCTTACCGACTGCTTGCGCACCGGGCGCGACAAAAGCGCCCAGTTTGATTCCCTCTCCGGAAGATACTTGCGGGTGATTGCCGTACCCATAACCTATGGTGTTAACCAGGGCGCTTTACTCCTGTTTCAGGACCTTACCGAGCTCAAGGACCTGCAGACCATGCGCAGAGAGCTAGTCGGCAATATCTCCCACGAGTTCCGCACCCCTCTGGCGGGCATCCGGGCGCTTGTGGAGACACTGGAGGAAGGCGCTCTCGGGGAGCCCGCCGTGGCGCGTGATTTTCTGGGGAAAATCCGTGCGGAGGTGGAGCGCCTTACACAGCTTGTGACTGAACTCACCGAGCTCTCCCGCATTGAGAGCGGGCGCACCACCCTGGAGCGGGCTCCGCTACAGCTGAACGGTCTTATCACGGAGGCCATTGAGCAACTTGCCCCCCTGGCTACCAGGCAGTCGCTTACTATAGTGAAGCGTTTTATGCCGGATTTGCCGGAAGTATCCGCCGACCGGGAGCGCCTGAGCCAGGTGCTGGTGAACCTTCTACATAACGCCATCAAGTTCACCCCGCATGGCGGACAAATCACTGTCAGCACGCGTACCGAGGCAGCACAGGTAGTAGTGAGCGTAACAGATACCGGTGTGGGAATTGAACCCGCGGTTCTTCCGCGCGTCTTCGAGCGCTTCTACAAGGCTGACAGGTCCAGAACAGGCACGGGTACAGGGATGGGCCTGGCTATTGCCAAGCATACCGTCCAGGCTCATGGAGGACGCATCTGGGCCGAAAGCGAACCGGGCAAAGGCTCAACTTTTAGCTTCAGCCTGCCGGCAATCCAAATTTAACATATCTTTAACATCCCCTTAATTCTCCCTTAAAGGCCCAGCGCTATGCTAGGGACATGAAGATAGCGTTAGTACCTCAGGAAAAACAGTTTTTCATCCTTTTCGATCGGAGCGCCCACAATCTGGTGGCCACAGCTCTGGCTTTCCAGGAATTGGTCTCTGACTGGAAAGACATCCCGCGCAAGGTGGAGGCTATCAACAACCTCGAGCATACGGGCGACAGCATTACACATGCTATTGCGACACTCCTTCACCGCAGCTTCATCACTCCCCTGGAAAGGGAGGATATCACACTTATGGCCCATACCATAGATGACGTGGTGGACTTCATCCACGCCGCCGTGGAGGCCATGTATATATATCAGGTGGAGGCTCCTACTGCTCGTGCTGGGGAGCTTGCTGCCATACTTGTCAAGGCCACGAAGGAAATAGAAATGGCCATGCCGCTGATGCACCAGAGAGCCGAAGCCCATCGGGTGCTGGAAACCTGCATTGAGATTAACCGTCTTGAAAACGAGGGGGACCGCAGTTACCGGCAGGCGCTTGCCGAGATATTCGATACCGGGCGGGACGCCACCTACATCATCAAATGGAGAGAAATATACGAGCACATGGAGAGTGCCATCGACCGCTGCGAAGACGTGGCCAATATTCTTGAGGGCATCGCCCTGAAGGCGGCCTAGCGTGACAATTTTGCTGGCGATCACAATATTGTTAGTCCTGGCGGCAGAGTTTACCAACGGCCTCACCGATGCCGCCAACGCCATCGCCACCGTGGTTGGCACACGCGTTCTTTCTCCGGCAAAGGCTGTGGCCATGGCCGCGGTTCTCAACATGGCTGGGGTGCTCGTCACCGGCACGGCCGTGGCTGCTACCGTCGGCAAGGGCATTGTGGACCCCAGTATTATCACCGTCGAGGTCGTAGCCGCGGCGATGTTGACAGTAGTGGTCTGGACCACCGCCGCCTGGAAATTCGGTATCCCTACGAGCGAAACGCACGAGCTGCTGGCGGGCCTTGCCGGAGCCGGACTCGCCGCCGCTGGACCGTCTGTTCTGCTCTGGGAGGGTTGGCGCAAGGTGCTAATCGGACTCGGTATGTCCACCATCCTGGGATTCGGGCTGGCATTTGTCATCATGATTCTCATCTACCGGCTCTTCCACCGCGCCCATCGCACTCCCACTAACCGTCTTTTTGGGCGTCTGCAGATATTCTCGGCTGGTTTCATGGCTTTCAGCCACGGCTCTAATGATGGTCAGAAGTTTATGGGCGTCTTCGCTTTGGCGCTTTTCCTGGGTGGCGTCTTGCCCACTTTCGAGGTGCCCCTGTGGGTAGTATTCCTCTGCGGCACGGTCATGGCCATCGGCACGGCGCTTGGAGGCTGGCGTATCATCAAAACTATGGGAGTAAAGATTACAAGGCTTGAGCCGGTGAACGGATTTGCCGCTGAGACCGCTGCCAGCACGGCTATACTGATTGCTTCCCACTTTGGCATCCCCCTGAGCACCACTCATACGATAGGCACGGCCATCATGGGCGTGGGTAGCACCAGGAGGCTCTCGGCGGTGAACTGGAGCGTGAGCCGTCAGATCGTGGCCACCTGGATTATCACCTTCCCAGCATGCCTGATTCTTGGTTACGTCTTTGCCTGGCTTTTCAAGCTCATTTTTTAAGTCGAGGGTCGCGAAGTTGCAGTAACGCTCTGTTAGTAATTTGCTGGCAAAAACAAGGAAAAGTGTTTGGTAGCCCACGTTGGAAGCATTCTGAACTGACGTTTGTGAAGAAGGAACTGATACCGAAAATACAGAGCGTATACTCAAGAACGATAGACAAGCGACGGCTTGAGTACTTGATATATCGTTATCGTACCAGATGCCACTTTCTGCTATCACAAGCGTGTGTTAACAAACCTTGAAGTAACAACTGGACCATCGACGCTAGACCAGATATGTTGCACTTTCTAGCGCATTGTCACATTCCTGTAGATTCTGCGGCAAGCACCGACGGTTATCTCTAAGAAGAACCCCAACCTCTGAGATGACGAGCAAGTCGAAGACGGGATAAGATTGGTATTCAAGCCTGTTCTCACCCTTGATTTTCCCCGGTTAGAGTGCCATAATTTTAGTAGAACTAACTGGGAGGTGTGGGAATGCGTACCAAAATGAAGTTGTGGCTAGTTTTTGGGCTTGTTCTGATTATGGTCTTGACCTCAACCGGCCAAGCATCTGCAGCCGGTGCTGATGGAAAATTGCAGCGGTTTATTGTCACATTCCAACAAGGTACCCCAATAAACGAGGAGGCACTTAAAGGGCTGGCGCATCGGTTCGGTGGTTCATATGATTTATTGTCCTTAATCAACGGCGCGGTGGTTGCCGTGCCACCGCATGTGCTTGCTTCATTGCGTGCTATCCCCGGGGTAGCCTCAGTAGAAGAGGATGGTCTGGTTTATGCGACAGGTTTGGGAGATAGCTCGGACCCGGAAGTGACAGCGGCATGGGGTGTTGACCGGATTGATGCCGAAAAGGCATGGGGGACGACAACAGGGGCTGGGGTCAAGGTAGGCATTATCGATACCGGCATAGATTACACACACCCCGACTTGGCTGCCGCCTATGCCGGTGGCTACGATTTTGTGAATAAAGATGCTGACCCGCTGGATGATAATGGTCACGGGACGCATGTGGCCGGGATTGTCGCCGCAGAGCAGAACGGTAGTGGTGTTGTCGGGGTAGCGTCGGGGGCTGACCTTTATGCTTTGAAAGTCCTCAATGCCAGTGGGTCCGGCTACTGGAGCGATGTTATTGCCGCTCTGCAATGGGCAGTGGCTAAAGGTATGCATGTGGCCAATATGAGCCTTGGCACCACTAGCGCGCCTAAGGCTGTCAAGACAGCCTGCGACAACGCTTATGCCGCTGGGGTATTGCTGGTGGCGGCGGCTGGGAATTCTGGCTCCGGCGCTGTCATCTATCCGGCAAGGTATAATAGCGTGATTGCGGTTGCGGCTACTGACTCGACCGACCAGCGGGCCTGGTTCTCCAACTTTGGTTCGCAAATAGAGCTGGCGGCTCCGGGCGTCAGTATTTTATCTACCTATCTGGGTAGTGGTTATGCGACGCTCTCCGGCACCTCGATGGCGACGCCGCACGTTGCCGGCAGCGCGGCCCTGGTCTTTGCTTCTGGCCGAGCCACGAATAGCGACGGCAAATATGGCTTCGCTAATGAAGTCAGAAAAATCCTCCAGCAGGCAGCGGATGACCTCGGCACGGTGGGGAAGGACAAATATTTTGGCTATGGACTGGCGGATGCCGAAGAGTCGGCTACCGGACACCAGACGACCTAGTGACTTACCCTTCAGTCAGGATAGCAGAGGGAGCTAGCTTTTGCTAGCTCCCTCTTTCTTTTTGACTATTCTGCCATATTTTTGCAAGTGTTTGGTAGCGCATACGGGATTCGAACCCGTGGTCTCGTCCTTGAGAGGGACGCGTCCTAGGCCTCTAGACGAATGCGCCAGAACCGATTTTTATTATCTCTTGAAAGAGGCGTTGAAGTCAAGCAGCAGACTCGAGCTGGAGCTATAGAAAGCGGAGCAGGCTGGCTCCGGGGGGACAATGCTTATTCGCTGGCAACTGTGGTGTCGTGGTGGATGATGTAGCCTGACTTGGGGATTGTGCGGATGAGTTGGGGACTTCCGGGGTTTTTTTCCAGTTTGCAGCGCAACCGGCTTATCCAGGTGCGCAGTAGCTGCACATCCCCCTGGTATTCCGAACCCCAGACGCGGCTGAGCATCTCTTCATAGGTCATAAAACGCCCGGCGCTCTGCACCAGCTCGGTGAGCAGGAGCCACTCGATGCGCGTGAGGTATTTTTCTTCGCCGGCCACCGTCACCACATGTTGTTTGAAATCTACTTTGACATCGCCATGGATGAAAATATCAAGCGTCTTGCGCTTATCCTGCGGTTCTATGCGCCGCCTGACAGCTTCTATTCGCGCCACAAGCTCGTCGGGGTTGAATGGTTTGGCCAGATAGTCGTCCGCGCCCAGTTTCAGGCCACGGATCTTCTCGTCATCCTCGCCACGCGCCGTGAGCATTATGACAGGAGTGGTGGCAAAGGTGCGTATCTCACGCATAGCCTCCAGTCCATCCATCTGAGGCATCATGAGGTCGAGGATCACCAGATCGGGATTTTTGGAGCGAACGTGGTCTACGGCCTGAATACCGTTGGCCGCCGTACAAACCTCATAACCAGCAGATTTGAGGCGCACGCACAAGAAATTAAGGATACGCTCGTCGTCGTCTGCTACCAGAATGCTAAAATGCTTCATATGCTGTCACGCAATAACTGGCTTATGATAATGCCGAATGGACAGGGGTGTCAATAGGCATAAAGGGGGATTGGCTGGGGAAGAAGGATTCGAACCCTCGCCGGCGGAGCCAGAGTCCGCTGTCCTACCACTAGACGATTCCCCAGCGCATCTTGCATTATAGCATCTGGGTTTAACATAGGCAATCGCCGCTTTTACTCCGGTTACTAAAAAATTTATCTGCAGAAAGCCATTTTTTAGTTCTAATGGTTGACACCCGCTTGGCAAGAGTCTATTTTATCTATCGAGAGGTATATATTTGCCGGACCTGAACAGCTTTCAATCGACCATCGGGATCTATTGGAAAAACATTTCCCTGCTTGAAGAGGCGCTGACACATAGTTCTTATGTCAACGAAAACCCCGTTGTGCCGTCTAATGAACGTATGGAGTTCCTCGGCGATGCCCTCCTTGGGCTGGTGCTGGCTAGAAAGCTATATCAAGACTACCCCGATCTGGCAGAGGGCGAGCTGACGCGCCGGCGCTCGCTGCTGGTACGGGGCAGCACGCTGGCGTCGGTAGCCAGGACCATCGGGCTGGGCGAAGTCCTCTTCATGGGCAAAGGCGAGGAAAAAAGCGGTGGACGTTCCAAAGCCACCAACCTGGCCGGCGCCATGGAAGCCCTGGCGGCTGCCGTCATGCTGGACCAGGGATGGGAGGGCGCCCGTGACTTTATTCTGCGTGTGCTGGAACCGGAAATCGAGAAGTTGCGCCGGGAGATGGACACAGATTATAAATCTGAGTTTCAGCTGGTGGCACAGTCGCGCTACAAGACAACCCCGTCCTACCGCATCATCGACACCGCCGGCCCGGACCATGACAGGCGCTTCACCGCCGAGGTGTTGATACACGAAGAAGTTATGGCTCAGGGCTGCGGCCGCAGCAAGAAGCTGGCCGAGGCTGATGCCGCCAGGCTGGCGCTGGCAAAGCTGAGCGATAGCTTTACAGATTGAATCGGGCTTTGCTAAACTAAATACCGAAATCTGAGGAGGTAGGTATGGGTAGCCACGAAATGTACCGCAAGGAAAGCAAGAAACCCAAGAAGGGCGCCAAGAAACAGGCGATCAACGAGATAGTAGCGCCCCCAGTAGTGGTTGAAGTGGTGCGCAAGAAACGCAAGGAAGCTGAACCCGAATCCTGAGGCGCTGTGTGTAATGGCTGAACCAGCCGCACTCAAAGTGATCGTCACCGGCCAGGTGCAGGGCGTCATGTTCCGCGATTACACGCGCCGGCAGGCCGAAAGGCTTAGCCTTGGCGGATATGTGCGCAACCTTCCCGGCGGCAGGACGGTGGAAATAGAAGCCGAAGGGGAGCGCGCCCAGCTGAAGGAACTCTTGAAGATGGTCAAACGCGGACCGCCCAGAGCCGTGGTGGAAAGCGTCTCACCGACATGGGGCAAATATACGGGAAGATACCAGGATTTCAGTATAACGTTCTAAACAAACAAGGGCAGACCGGTTGATTTATGCCTGCCCTTATTATATATTTAATTTGAGAGGCTCTGCGACGAACCGGGGCCGAATACGCCAGGAGGATTAAGGCTGTGGAGCCATCCAGTCGTATGCCAACAACAATATCACAGAATGTAAATAAGATGTCAGTGAAAGAGCTTCAGGCCGCCCTGAAATTTTCAGAGAGTATTCTGGGGACTATACGCGAATGCCTGCTGGTACTAGATGCCGACCTCAGAGTGGTATCCGCCAACACATTTTTCTACAAGTTGTTCTCTTTGACGCCCAGCGAGACTGAAGGCCAGCTCATCTACGAGATCAGCAAACACGAGTGGGATATACCAGCCCTGCGCCGCCTTCTTGAAGAACTCCTGCCTAAAAACACCTTTTTCGAAAACTTCGAGGTCGAGCATGAGTTCAATTCGCTGGGCCGGAGAACTCTGCTTCTCAACGCTCGCCGCATGCATAGCTAAGGGCAAAAGACACAAACGATACTCTTGGCCATCGAAGACATCACCGAACGCAAACAGATGGAACATGGTCTGGAAACCTCAGAGCTGCGTTACCGCAGGCTGTTCGAGACCGCCCAGGACGGTATACTGCTTCTTGATGCCAAAACCGCCCAGATTACCGACGTCAACCCTTTCCTCATCAACATGCTGGGATATTCCAAAGAGGAATTCCTGGGTAAAAAACTCTGGGAAATCGGAGCGGTTAAAGATATTGAGGCCAGCCGGAAAGCATTCCAAAATCTACAGGATAAAACGTATATCAGGTATGAGAATCTCCCTTTGCAGACAAAGGGTGGCAGCCGTATCGATGTGGAATTTGTCAGCAACGTCTATGGAGTGGACGGAGACACGGTAATCCAGTGCAACGTGCGGGACATCACTGAACGCAAGAAATTGGCTGACCTCAAGGACACCTTCGTCGGCATGGTGTCACACGAGTTGCGCACACCGCTCACCGTGATAATCGGTTCGCTCAAAACAGCCGTTTCCGCAGGCGTCTCGCCCGAAGAAATGCGCCAGCTGGTAAATGCCGCCACCGAAGGCGCGGAGTCATTAGCCGTCATGCTGGAAAACCTGCTGGAGATCACACGTTTCGAGGCAGGGAGGCTGGAGCTTCATGCCAGCAGCATCAAGCTTCACAACCTGGTTGAAAACGTCTTGCACCGGCTGAGAGAATCATATCCCAATCCGTTTATCAATAAGGTACCGGAAAATATTCCCGAGGTGAATGCGGACAGCACCAGACTCGAACGCATTGTATATAATCTGGCGGAGAACGCCGCCAAGTATTCTCCTAAGAACCAGGAGGTGAGCGTTTCAGCCAGGATAGAGAATTCTACCATTGCTGTCAGTGTTACCGACCGGGGTAGCGGTATGTCGGCGGAAGAAATCTGTATGATTTTTGAGCCGTTCGAACGACTCCAGCAGAAAACAGGTTCTATCAAAGGGATCGGGTTGGGATTGGTGGTCTGCAAACGCCTGGTGGAAGCTCACGGAGGCAGGATTGGTGTGCAATCGCAGGAAGGCAAAGGCTCAACTTTCACATTCACTCTGCCGCTGCATATTGGATAGAAAACTCGCGAAAAGCTGTCCGGCGACATCTGCAAGGCATATAAAAAGCGATGAGGGGTTTTACGCCCCTCATCGCTTTATGCCAAATATAACCACGCTAGACTTCCAGGTCCACTCGCGCCTCGTCAATGAGCTTTATGTAGTCCATCTTGATTCCCAGGGATTGCGAGGCTTCCACGTCAACCCTGTACGGCTCTCCCACGAAGATTTTGCCGACGGGTTCTTTCTCGCCCTTGGCCGGATCATTTTTACTGATGAACTTTTGATCGGCCTCTATTATACCCAGGTCAAAAGGCATGGTGTAAAAGAGGTCAGACAGAACTTTATCAATGCCGAGGGCGTACAGTTCTTCCCAGCCGCCTCTAGTGCCGGTGCCGTACTTGGTGGCCGGTATTAGTCCCAGCAGGTTGGCAATGGTAAGACGCCCCAGGCCACCGATCACCTTAAGCGGCGTAACACTGATGAGATAATCACTCGAAAGTATGACATTGGGCACCATGAAAGTCGGCATGACCAGCGGTTTGAGCAGCGGATTTTCTACTTCGACCAGCGTGGTGTCGCGCACGTCCAGGGTCAGTACGCGCGGAAAATCATAGCGCAAGGCCTGGTACATCGGAGCTACCGGCGCGCCCGTGGAGGTGCCCTCCAGAATAAGAATATCGGCATCGCTTATCTGCCTGATGCCCATGATTATGGATACCATCATCTCGCGGCTGGTGGTTATCGGATAGCCCACGGGGTAACCCGCCACCGGTTTGATGAGTACGCGCCTGGCCCGCGCGATGGCAGGGGGCGCTTCAAAAACAAAGTCCTCAGAATCGAATACCAACCCTAACTCCTCCCCAGAAGCTCCTTCGGCTTTTTTAAAGTCAGTCGGCGTAACGCCAGCCGATACAGGGGGCAGATCCCTTATGGAGCCTTTTCTATGACGCTTTAGCTATTTAGAAATTCCAAGTTCGAATGATGCGGTCTATCTTGGAGACCTGGGCACACCCCAGTCAAACTCCCCCTTGTACTATTCTACCATTAGAGTCAAGTAATTTATATAGGTAGGAAGTATTTTCGGCAATATTTTTTGGAATAAAAGCATTACTTCCGGTCATTCTATATAACGCTGTCACATCGTTGGAGATAGACCTCAAGAGCGTGTTATAATCCAGACGATGAAAGTATCTGAAGTCGGCGAATTCGGGCTGATCGAAATTCTGGCCAAAATGATAGAAACGAGACTGGATGTAAAGCGTCCTTCGTGGAAAAATATAGTGGCGGGTATTGGAGACGATGCTGCTGCATGGAAGAATACGGACGAGATTACGCTGGCCACCACCGACTGCCTGGTCCAGAACGTTCATTTTAAGATAGGCCAGGCGGCGTGGAGCGAACTGGGCTGGAAAGCCCTGGCTATCAACCTGAGCGACATTGCCGCTATGGGGGGCACGGCGGAATGCGCCCTGGTGACTCTGGGCCTGCCCGCCGACACCGACGTGGAAGACGTCACCGAACTGTACCGGGGTTTGATACAGCTGGGGGACCAGTTTGGAATAGCCATCGCCGGGGGTGATATCACCTCGTCGAATACCATGTTTATCAGCTTGACCGTCACCGGAAGCGCGGGCAAGCGGCTGTTGAGGCGTTCCGCAGCCAAACCCGGCGACCTGATAGGAGTTACCGGATATCTGGGAGCGGCGGCGGCAGGTCTCAGGCTCATCAGCAACGGAGCTGCCCCTACCGCTGAGGACGCTCCACTCAGACAGGCATTCCTCAGCCCCTGTCCCCGTCTGGCGGAGGGAGCTATGATACTGGCCGCAGGCGGGCGGGCTGCCATAGACATTAGCGATGGACTGGTAGCCGACCTGGGACATATCTGCCGGGCAAGCAAAGTGGGAGCGCGTATCGATGTGGAGCACATACCCGTTCATCCGGCGGCACGTAAGGCATTTCTCTCGCATGCGCTGGACATGGCGCTGGGAGGTGGCGAGGATTATGAATTGCTCTTTACGGCGAGCGCAGCGGTTATTGATAAGGTCAAGGCAAAAACCAGCCTGCCTGTGAGCGTCATCGGTGAGATAACCGCAAACTCCCCGGGAGTTGTACAGACTGTAGATGCAAAAGGCCGCCCTTATAAATTCGACAAGGCCGGGTGGGACCACTTTGGCAAAGGCTAGTCTTAAACTGATCAGCCGTAGCTCCGAAGAAACGCAGCAACTCGGCCGCATAATCGGTGAACTGGCGCGCTCGGGAGACATTCTTCTTTTGAGCGGGCCGCTCGGGGCGGGTAAAACCTGCCTGGCGCAGGGGATAGCGCAGGGACTGGGAGTGAAGGAGAACGCCGCCAGCCCCTCTTATGTATTGATGCGCGAGTTTGCCGGCAGACTGCCGCTATACCATATGGATCTTTATAGGTTGGAGTTCAAGGAGATTGCCGAGCTGGGGTTGGATGATTATCTTTACGGACATGGTGTGTGCGTCATCGAATGGGCGGAAAAAGCCGTGGCGCTCATGCCGCCGGAGCATATTGCTATCAATCTGGCTTATGCAGGGGAATCCGAGCGCAGCATAGACATACTCCCGAGCGGAACACGCTATGAGACAATGACTCGGGATCTGACAGCTGCGCTTGCCCCCCTCAAAAAGGATAATATATAGATGTATCTGGCTATCGACACATCGAGCGATATAGCCGGCTTGGCAATTATTCATGAGGGGCAAATCCTGGTGGAGATAACCTGGCAATGCGGCAGAAATCATACCGTCGAGCTGCTGCCACACCTGGAATCGCTGCTAAGGCAGTCTTCCCTGAACATCAAGGATATGAAGGGGATTATCGTTGCCAGAGGGCCGGGTAGTTTCAACGGGCTGAGAGTTGGGCTGGGAACTGCCAAAGGACTGGCCTTTAGCCTGAGTGTGCCCATAGTGGGCGTCAGCACGCTCGAAGCTGCGGCCTATCAGCACGCAGAGAGCGGCCTGCCTGTGTGCGCCATTTTTAACGCAGGAAGAGGCGAAATCACGCATGCGGTTTATCAACTGACAGATGGCAAGTGGCGCTGCCTGGCCCCCGAAAGTCTGATAACCATCAATGAACTTGGCGACCGCGTCAAGGAGCGGACCGTTTTTTGCGGCGAACCCACACAGGATATGTTAGAACAGCTAAGAACGACACTCGGAGAAAAGGTGGACATACCCCCGACCGCGGTCAGACTGAGGCGTGCGGAGTCCCTGGCTACACTGGGTGAAAAAAGGCTAACTGAAGGGCTCTACGACGATGCCGCCACGCTACAACCCATCTATTTGAGGCGGCCGCATATCAGCCAGCCCAAATCGAAAAGCGCCGGAGCCATGCCGCCGCCCATGGATTGCAAACGCATCGCTGTCATCTGGGATATGGACGGTACCATAGTAAATACGGCGGCACAGCATTTCGAAGCATGGCAAGCCGTATTCAGGAGTCGCGGCGTGGTTTTCAGCCGCGAGGATTTCAAAAAGGGTTTCGGTTTACGCAACGACGACATTATCCGGGACGTGCTGGGCCAGCAGACATCTCAAGAAGAGATAGATTCCATCAGCCGCGAGAAAACAGAGTTTTTCCGCGAGGCCGTGCGCTGCGAGGGCGTCGGCCCCATGCCCGGAGCCATGGCGCTGCTTGAGGCGCTTCATAGGAGTAACATACCAATGGCAGTAGCCTCCTCGGCGCCCCGTCAGAATACCAACACTTTCCTCAAGATGCTGGGAATAGAAAGCCTTTTCGAGGCCGTCGTCAGCGGGGAGGAAGTAGTGAATGGGAAGCCTAACCCTCAGATCTTTCTGCTGGCCGCCGAGAAGCTGAACATAGAACCCCGCTGCTGTGCTGTCATCGAGGATGCCGTGGGAGGTGTAGCGGCGGCTCGCGCCGCTGGCATGCGCTCGGTGGGGGTGGCTGCCAACCATCCCAAGGAGAGCCTCAAACTGGCCGACGTGGTGGTGGACTCACTGGCGGAACTAACCGTCTCAGACATTGAAAAGCTTATCCAAACCTGTGATACTGGCAGGCTGAAATATAATGGAGGTCATAAAATGGAACGTTCACTGGTGCTGGTAAAACCGGATGCGGTTGAAAGGGGATTCAGCGGGGCTATCATCGGGCGGCTGGAAAGCGCAGGGCTTACGCTGGTAGCCCTCAAAATGCTGCGCATGGACCGGGCTTTGGCTGAGCGCCACTACGCCCCTCACAAGGAAAAGCCTTTTTTCAAAGAGCTGATAAGTTTTATCACCTCCGGCCCCATCGTGGCCGCCGTATTCGAGGGCGATGATGCCATACGCACCATCCGGGCGGTAATGGGAGCGACGGATCCGGCCAGAGCTGAATCAGGCAGCCTCCGCAAAGACTTCGGAATAAACATCGAGCGCAATGCGGTGCACGGCTCCGATTCGGTCAAGACGGCCGAGCACGAGGTGAAACTATTCTTCAAGGACTCGGAGATACTGAGCTACGAGCGCAAGCAGTAGCTTACGCCATGCGGACCAGGGATTTGGCGGCCCCCCACATCTCGTCGAGCTTGTAGTACTGCCTCTCCGTGGGCGAGAAGATGTGGACGATGATATCGCCGTAATCCAGCAGCATCCAGCCGGAGGCGGCAGCTCCTTCGCGGTGGAGAGGCGCCATCCCGCCGTCTTTCTTGAGGGATTGCGCTATCTCGTCCGAGATGGCATCCAACTGGCGCTCGGATTCGCCGCTTACGATGACAAAAAAATCGGCGAACCCGCAGACGCCGCGGGTATCCAGAAGGGCGATATCGGACGCCAGCTTGTCGCTGGCAATCTCAACAATGCGGCGGGCTTTATCGATGGCTTTCGTTGTAATTTCCCCCTGACTCTCTGATGTAATTATAGCACAGCCTTCTTTTCCGACGTTCGTACACCCAAACTGGTTTGCCAGCCCAAAACCTCTCTCCTATACTTTCCAGCGAAGGAGATTGTCTATGCGCAGTAATATCATGGCCGGCCTGCTGGTTTTTATCCTTGGAGGAATTTTATTCGCCGGGGGGGTCATCGGGTTCGTGGCATCCGCCACCTCTTCGCCCATCATCCAGCAGTGGGATAAGCTGGGCTCGCTGCCGCTGCATTCTCTATGGCAAGCCACTTTGCTAGTAATAGTGTTTTTTGTCCTTTTCCTGGCCGGGGTTTATCTGATGAAAGTAGCCCTCTCAAAGCAAAACTAATCAGGCTTTCTTATCTAATATTCAACGTTTCATTCTCACGGTCACGCAGGGCGTGTTTGAAATCCACCCTGCGAGATTTACTCGCCTCCATCGGTAAACAAGAGCGTCGCGACATCAACTAGCCTCGATGCTGATTCAACTGCTATACTCTGTTGATGGCAAACCTGCTTTTCGGCACCGCCGGCATCCCCCTCAGCACCTGGCCGCAAGAAACTGGCGAAGGCATCCGGCGTGTGGCCGCCCTCGGCCTGGACTGCATGGAGATTGAATTCGTACAGGGCGTTTATCTCGACGAAGCCCACGCGAAGGCCATGGCCGGGATAGCCCTTAACAATAAAATAAAGCTCTCCGTGCACGGGCCTTACTACCTCAACTTCAACGCCCACGAGCGTCCCAAGCTGCATTCCAGCCAGGGTATGCTGCACAAGGCCGCCAAAATAGCCAACATCTGCGGGGCAAAAAGCATCGTGTTTCACGCCGGTTTTTATCTCGGCGACCCGCCTGAGAAGGTATATGAGACTGTTAAAACAGCTATTGGGGAGGTGTTAGAAAAGCTGGATGCCGACGACAATTCCATCACCCTGCGGCCCGAGAGCGCCGGCAAGCCCACTCAGTTCGGAACCATAGATGAGATAGTAAGGCTCACCAGCGAGCTGCCGAGGGTGGCACCCTGCATCGATTTCGCCCACTGGCACGCCCGTGCCGGCAACAACAACTCTTACGAGGAATTCAGCGGCTTGCTGAGGGATTTGAAGAAAAGCCTGGGAGAGGAAGCGCTGGGGGACATGCACATCCACATCTCCGGCATCGAATACGGCAAAGGCGGAGAGAAGAAACACCTGCCGATACGCTCCTCAGACCTGAGATACGAAGACCTCCTGAGGGCACTGAAAGACCACGGCGCCGGCGGGACGGTCATCTGTGAAAGCCCCAACCGTGAAGAGGACGCCCTGCTACTGAAAGAGAGCTACCAGAAGGTGTAACGCGTCAGCCCCGGATGCCCATGAATACCAAGCGCACACCGGCCAGCACCAGCGCCAGCACCAGCAGGCGTATCAATATCAAACCCTTGATTCTGGGTGAGAGCCAGGCTCCCAACTGCGCTCCAGGTATTACACCGAGCGCTATCCACAGCAGTATCTGCCAGCTCTGGGCGTAGGTACCGGACGCAGCGTGGGTGAGCGTTCCTGCAAGGCCTGTGAAAACCAGGATGAAGTGCGAGGTGGCGGTGGCAATATGCGTCGGGAAACACAAGACATAGATAAGCATGGGGACGTGGATGATTCCGCCTCCGATACCCAGCAACCCGGCGATGAAACCCACGCCAAAACTGAGGATGATACCCAGGGAACGGTTGCACGTATAGGTGAACGTCTCACCCTTGCGGTCGGTAAGCACCACGCGTTGGTGGCCTTGCTTCTCGCCTGCACCCTGGATGAGCTCGATATGCGGCCTCATCCAGATGATACCTGAAAAAACCAGTAGCATTGCTCCGAAAATGACCTCAAATAACCGCTGTGCCATGAATTGTAACGTCCAGACTCCGAGGATGGTTCCAGGCACGGTCGCCAAGGCAAAGAGGATGCCATTGCGGTAGTCTATACGGCGCTGGCGAGCGTAGGCTATCGTGCCGGAGAGAGAATTGAGAAAGACTATCCCCATGGTAATGCTGGTGAGAACTTCCGGTTTAGCCTGGGGATACAACAGCAGCAGCACGGGGGTGAGGACTACCGCCCCGCCGATGCCCACCAGAGTGCCATAACTCCCGGCTAGAAAGCCCAGCCCCACCAGGAATAATACAAGGGGAAAGCCGCTTAAAAATTCCACGTTACCCATAGGCTCAACTAGTGACCGGGGTCATACCCGCCTTTCCGATTTGAGAGTATATTAGGTTATAAGATAAAACAAAGCAAACGCCATCAACCATGCAGGCTGCAGGGACTTTCTGCCTATAAGCCTGTTTTGTGTTATACTGATATGAGCACAAGGTAGGAGCTTTTTCCATGAAAATTAACTGGAAACGCAGCATAATCATATATGCCATTATCATACTGGCTGCTATAACCTTTTTTACCATCGTATTGCCCGGCACGGAAACCCAGCCTGAAACGATACCCATTTCCCAGATGGTAACCATGTCGCAAAAGGGCGAGATTAAGTCTATCGAGGTAAGCGTCGACACCATCAACATCACCGGCATTGATGGTACAAAATATGTCACCACAAAGGAAAGCGGCGCCAACATCTATGACATCACCGGCCTCGACCTCACAGATGTAAGCGTGGATGTGAAACCCCCTGCCGGAGTCGACTGGGGCAGCATACTGGTCACTGTTCTGCCGCTGCTCTTCGTAGGCATATTCTTCTTATTCATATTCAACCAGGCCAGAGGCGCTAACAACCAGGCTATGAGCTTCGGGCGTTCACGCGCCAGGCTCTTCAGCTCGGACAAACCGACAGTGACCTTTGAGGACGTTGCCGGAGTCGAAGAAGCCAAACAGGACTTGCGCGAGGTAGTGGAATTCCTCAAATCACGCGAGAAGTTCCAGGCGCTGGGCGCGCGCATACCCAAGGGCGTGCTGCTCATCGGCCCGCCCGGAACAGGCAAGACACTGCTGGCGCGAGCCGTAGCCGGCGAGGCCGGCGTGCCTTTCTTTTCCATCAGCGGCTCTGAGTTCGTCGAGATGTTCGTCGGGGTTGGAGCATCGCGCGTGCGCGACCTCTTCGACCAGGCCAAACGCAATGCTCCCTGCATTATCTTCATCGATGAAATCGATGCCGTAGGCCGCCAGCGCGGCGCCGGGCTGGGCGGCGGCCATGACGAGCGCGAGCAGACGCTTAACCAGATACTCGTCGAGATGGACGGCTTTGACACCAATGTCAGCGTCATTGTGATGGCGGCCACCAACCGTCCGGATATCCTTGACCCGGCGCTGCTGCGCCCCGGCCGTTTCGACCGCCGCGTGATGCTGGACAGGCCTGACATCATCGGCCGCACAGCCATCCTCAAAGTGCACACCAAGGGCAAGCCTATCGCTCCAGAGGTCGACCTGGAGGTCATCGCCAAACTCACCGCCGGATTCTCAGGCGCCGACCTCTCCAACCTGGTGAACGAGTCCGCTATCCTGGCGGCGCGCCGTAACAAGAAGATCATCGAGATGCCCGAGCTGGAGGAGAGCATCGACCGCGTGCTCATGGGCCCCGAGCGCAAGAGCCGCCGCATGACCGCCAAAGACAAGGAAATCACGGCTTATCACGAGGCCGGACATGCTCTCGTAGGACACCTGTTGAAGAGCCTCGAACCTATCAGAAAAGTAACCATCATCCCGCGGGGTATGGCGGGCGGTTTTACCAAGCCCCTTGTTGAAGATAAACTGTACCACCTGCGCTCCTACATCGAGGAAGTGCTTGCCATGGATCTAGGCGGGAGAGCCGCAGAAGAACTCATATTCAACGAAATGTCGACCGGAGCCTCGCAGGATATCAAAGAGGCCACCGACCTGGCGCGCCGCATGGTTACTAACTACGGCATGAGCGACCTGCTCGGCCCGCGCACTTTCGGGCAGAAAGAGGAAATGGTTTTTCTCGGACGCGAGATCACCGAGCAACGCGATTATGGCGATAAAGTGGCCAACCAAATAGACGATGAGGTCAACCGCATCATCAAGGAAGCCCATGAGATGGCGCTGAAGGTGCTTAGTGAAAATAAAGCCAAGCTGGTGCAATTAGCAAAGGCATTGCTGGAGAAGGAGACTCTGGAAGGTCCCGACCTGGATGCCGTGTTCAACACGCCCCCTTCGGATGTCCAGCCTCCTGCTGAAAAAGCGATAATACAGACTCCATCTGCTTCTATTGAGGAGAAACCGAAAGCCAAGACGAAGAGCAAAGCTCCGGGCAAAATACCCGGCATATTGCCGCGACCGAAACAGTCGCCCTTCCCCTCGTAGAATTGTAAATGACGCAAAAAGTGTTTGCACGCATCGTGCGCGAGCCCATATCGCCGGAGGCCGTGGTCAACCTGGTGAGGACCAGCGACAGCGGCTGCGTGGTGACATACGTCGGCCTCATAAGGGACAACTCGCACGGTAAAGCGGTGCGCTCGGTAGAGTACAGCGATCCTCATGGGACCGCTGAACAGGGACTGAAATCCATCGTCGAAGAGGCTATGAGACGCTGGCCGCTGAATGCCATGGCTATCTATCACCGCGTGGGGGTGCTGAATGTGAACGACATCAACCTGACGGTGGCCATCGGAGTGGGACACCGGGGCGAAGGCTTGGCCGCCTGCGCCTTCGCCGTGGATGAGTTCAAGGCCAAGCTGCCTACTACCAAGAAAGAGACTTACGCCGACGGCACGGTCTATAACGCGCAAGACTGAACCGCACTTTAATACAAAAGAAAGAGGAGGCTTGAGCCTCCTCTTTCTTTATTGCCGGTGTCATTCTGAGTCCCAAAGCAATCTGGGCGAAGAATCGCAATTGCCGCATATGCCTGTGGCGGTCTTTCAACAACCAATATTATTTCCTGCGTTTGACCACGTAGTCCGCCAGCGCCACCAGTGCCGCGCGGGCAGGCTTGTCGGAGAGTTTGTCCAGGTCGCGGCAGGCCAGCTTGCAGTAATCACCCGCCAGCTTGTAGCACTCGTCGATGATATCCGATGCGCGTATCATCTCGATGACCTTCTTAATATTCTCAGCCAGGTTTTCTTTTTGGGCTATTTTGAGCAGTGGATTGTCTTTGGGATAGCGTTGCAGCAGCTTGTAGGCCGGCAGCGTCACCGTGCCCTGCGCCAGGTCAGCCCCCACCGGTTTGCCCACCTCTTTTTCGCTGCCCACGAAGTCGAGTATGTCATCCACTATCTGGAAAGCTATACCCAGATTATATCCGTAATCGTGGAGTATTTGCACAGACGTCTCAGGCGCGCCGCTCAGCACCGCCCCGCTCTCGGTGGCCAGAGTGAAAAGCGCCGCCGTCTTGGCGGCCACGCGCTCGATGTATTGTTCAAAGGTCTGGTCCAGCCTGAAAGCCGAAAGCGCCTGCTTCACCTCGCCGCGCGCAATGATGCCCAGCGTCTGCGAAAAGAGCGTCACCACGCGGAGGCTGCCCGTCCTGGCGGACATCTCGCCGGCGCGGGCGAACAGGAAATCGCCGACAAGTATGGCCAGGTCCACCCCCCAGATGGAATTGATAGTGGCGTTCCCGCGCCTCGTATCGGCGGAATCGATGGCGTCGTCGTGCACCAGCGTGGCAATATGCATCAGCTCGGTGGCGGTGGCCATCGGCTGCAGCAAAGCGAGGTTGCAGTTATAGAAACTGCCACAGAGCAGCGTCAGTGTGGGGCGCACCACCTTGCCGCCCACCAGCACCTGCTTGAGCATTTTCTGCATCTCAGGGAACTGCCGCTGGCTGTCGATGAGGTTTTTGAAATCCGCCTCTACGCCGTTCAGCCCCGGCTGCACCAGAGAGTAAGCCTCTTTCAGTTCCAAGTTATTTCCTTCATGAGCAATCGTGATTGTACCATCTATAAGAATCCCTCTTAATCTCTCCTTTCCAAGGAGAGAAACTGGTAAAGGTGTTTTCTTACAGACAAGCCCCGTTTTTTACAATCAGACGGTAGAAGTGTATTTCTAGCCCGCACCCAGCCCCATGCGGCGCGTCTCTTCCTCGATGACAGCGTCGTCGAGCTTGGTGAAAAGCACCTGCGGCGGGTTGAGCTTCGTGCCCGGCTCCGGCATGACTAGACACCAGCCGCAGTCCTCAACTTTACCTGCCAAACCGAGATAGCCATGTAGCTTCTGGGAACTGAACGGGATGAAGGGATACATCAGCGTTTTAAGCGCGGTGATGACCGCGATAGCTACATAGAGAGAGGTAGCCGCCGCCTCTTTATCCGTTTTGATGGCCTTCCAGGGAGCTTTCTCGTCCAGGTAGCGGTTGGCCTCCTGCGCCAGCGTCATGGCAGCGCGGATGGCATCCCTGAAATGGCAGCGGTAGAGATGCTTGTCGGTAACATCGATGGTATCCTGCGCCTTGTCCAGCAGAGCACGGCTCGCCTCATCGAGAGCGCCCGGAGTGGGTACCACGCCGTCGAAACGCGTATAGGTGAAGGTGAGCACGCGCTGCACCAGATTGCCGTAGGTGGCCACCAGCTCGTCGTTGTTGCGCCTGACGAACTCGCGCCAGGAGAAATCGGTATCCGAGGTTTCCGGCATGTTGGCGGAGAGAAGATAGCGCAAGGGGTCGGCGTCATAACGCTCAAAATAGTCCGACACCCAGACCGCCAGATTGCGGCTCTTGGAGAACTTCTGCGACTCGATAGTGAGGAACTCGTTGGCCGGGACGTCATACGGCAGATTGAGGCCGCCGTAGCCCATCAGCATAGCCGGCCAGACGATGGTGTGGAAAGGGATATTGTCCTTGCCAATAAAGTAATAGCCGCGCGCGCCGCCCTCCCAGAATTTGCGCCAGGCCTCTTTGTCGCCCGACCTCTGCGCCCATTCCTTGCTGGCCGAGAGGTAGCCGATGACGGCCTCGAACCACACGTAGATGCGCTTACCGGGATAGCCGGGCAGCGGCAGCGGTATGCCCCAGTCGATGTCGCGCGTGATGGCACGGTCATGCAGGCCTTCTTCGAGGTAGCGCGTGGTGAAGTTGAGCACGTTGGTGCGCCAGTGCGTCTGGTCTTTGACCCAGGCGAGGAGCGGCTGCTCGAGAGCGCTCAGCTTGAGGAAGAAATGCTCCGATTCCCTATAGGAGGGAGAAGTGCCGCAGGTGCGGCAGCGCGCGTCCACCAGATCGGCCGGGTTCATGGGCTTGCCGCATTGCTCACACTGATCGCCGCGCGCATTAGGCGATTTGCACAGCGGGCAGGCGCCCTCGACATAGCGGTCTGGTAAAAAGCGCTGGCATTTTTCACACCAGGGCTGCGAGACAGTCTGCTTGTAGATGTAGCCTTTTTCCAGCAGCCTGAGGAAAATATCCTGCGACACTTGCTTGTGATTGGCGGTGCGCGTGGTGGTAAACAGGTCCCAGGAGATGCCCAGCCTCTCGAAATCCTCTAAAAAGAGCTTGTGGTAGTTCTCGGCCACTTCGGCGGGGGTCTTGCCCTCGGCTTCAGCGCGAATGGTTACCGGCGTGCCGTGCTGGTCGGAGCCGGAGACCATGATGACCTCATCGCCCTTGACGCGGTGATAGCGGGCAAAAATGTCCGCCGGCAAGTACGCTCCGGCAACATGCCCCAGGTGCAAACGGCTGTTGGCGTAAGGCCAGGCCACGGCGACTAAGATGCGTTCACTCATATTTCAATCCAAAACAAGATGTAATTTAGCACAAATCGGCCAAATAGGCTAGATTAAGGCAGAGCTTACCCCCATCCTCTTGCAGGATCTTCTCCTGTCACGATTGCGTTTTCCAAGTATCTGCACACTTTATATCCGCCTGAGGCGGATGCTCTGGACGCCAATCTCAATAACCAATCCCAAACAAGAGAGGGGCACGCGCCCCTCTCAAACATACCCGTGTCTCGAACGAGCTTTAGCCTTTCTCTTTAGGCCCTTTGGTCACTTTGGTCACTTTGGTCACTTTGCTATCTTTGGTCACTTTGCTATCTTTGGTTGCTTTGCTCTCTTTAGCCGCCTTGGGTTCTTTGGCCGCTTTGGCCACTTTGGGCTCTTTGGTTTCTATGGTCTCTTTGACCTCTTTGGTCTCTTTAGCCTCTTCAACCGGGGCGGGGGCCGGGGTTGCGGTGGACGGGGGAACTTCGCTCTCGCGCAGGAAGGTGAGCATCATCTCACCCTTTATCTCTTTATAGTGGACATAGCCCTTCTTCTGGGCACATTCTATGCAGTAACGCACGCTCTTGCCGCCCTTCTCAACCTCATTGCCCTTGGCATCCTCGTCTACCATGACGTAGCGGTCGGGATAGGGGATTTTGTGCTTGCAAATGTCGCAGTTGACTGTACCGACCGAAAGACAACCTCTTCTCATATCCTGAACTCCTGATTCTATTTGCTATTTTAACTTGAGCCACTCGCGGTAAAGTGAGCGGCGTGAAACCCCAGTTTCGCGCGACACCTGCTCGGTCGCCTCTTTCGCCGACGCGCCCGACTCCCGAATCTCGCGGAGCCTCGCGATTACCTTCTCCGGTTCGGCGCTTTCGGGCTCCCCAGTCCGTCCCTCTATGATGAGCGTCAGTTCTCCACGGGGCTCTATAAAATGGTCAATCGCCTCTTGCACCGTGCCGCGAAAGACCTCTTCGTGCAGCTTGGTCAGCTCGCGGCAGACGGCGATACGGCGGTTGCCCAACACAGACAGTATATCATGTAATGCCTCATTCAGGCGATGGGGGGCTTCGTAGGCCACCAGCGTCACGCGTTCCGACGTCACGGACTCCAGCAGCCGTTTGCGGTCGCCCGCCTTGCGCGGCAGGAAGCCGAGGTAATGGCAGGCGTCGGTGGGCAACCCTGAGACAGCCAGCGCCGAGATGAAGGCGGAAGCCCCCGGAACAGGCACGACGAGGATACCTCGCTGCTGCGCCGCGACAACCAGCTCGTAGCCGGGGTCGGAGATGGCCGGCATGCCCGCCTCGGAGACGAGAGCGACATCGCCTTCGGCCAGCTTCGAGAGGAGGTAATCCAGCTTAGCCTTCTTGTTATGCTCGAAGTAGCTGGTGAGGGGGGTCTTTATCTCGTAGCGCGAGAGGAGATGGGCGGTGGTGCGGGTGTCCTCCGAAGCTATCAGGGAGACCTCTTTGAGGATGCGCACGGCGCGGAAGGTCATGTCTTCCAGGTTGCCGATGGGCGTGGCCACAACGTAGAGCGTAGGCATTATGTCAATATATTATAGCGTAAGGCAGAAGGCATGTCATTCGTTTTTGTTTCGGGGAAGCGCCTATTTTAAGGAAACGATTGACTCCGCTTCAGGCATGACGCAGGCGTGGGAGTCGAACCGTTGAAACGACGATTGGTTTCTCATTTAGCTTTGAATCGTTTTTAAGGCAACACGCATGGGGGCATTCGATCTGGAAGATTCGTTTTCGAGCCCACGCATGAAATTCCGGGTCAAAAGCGGCGTCCGGGGCATTGGTTCCCATATTCTTACGCACGGAGCGGAACAAATGAGGACCAAATAAACGCCCCTAGTTATTTGTTAAAGGGTTGCAAGATGGATAGGAGAACACTTGAGGGGAAAATCCCTCTCCGCCGTGAGTGACCTCACGGCAGGTCTCCCTTTTGCGAAAGGGAGAGTGGAATAGCTGGTTGTTAAAGGACTGCTCCATGCTGATATTAGCACGGGAGGGGCGGAAAAGATACGGGGATTTGTCATGTTCTAATTAGGCATCGAGAATGCAATCGCTGGCAGGTTATCCAAAGAATCCCTCTTCGTCTCCCCTTTCCAAGGGGAGAGACGGGGCGGGGATAGACGGCACAGGGCGATTGGCCAATCGCCCCTACTCTATGGTCCTCCTGGTGGGCACAGCATGCTGTGCCCTACATACGCGGGGTGCTGGAGAAAATCCCTCTCAGTCCCGCCATGTCAGGACAGTCTCCCTTTTTTAAAGGGAGAGCGGATTACCCACATAATAAAAGGGTAGGTCTGAGACCCGCCCCTACACCCGTTTTTTTGTTGACCGCGTATGGTATAATTAACAAATAGATTTCATTGAGGAGAGTATCCAAATGGCAAAAATAAGAATAGGTGAGAAAAAGAAAGGTACTGCTACCATAGGAACAGTCCACTACAAATCAGGCAAGGTAGGCTTAAGGGTAACCCCAACAAAGTCTGATGCCGAAAAAAAAGCTGCTAAAGAGGAAAAGGAATTTCAGAGCACATGGGTGAAGGGGAAAAAAGGGGTGTTCTAAATAATGGCAGACTTATGGGGGGACAAACCAAAATCTAAGCGTCAAAACAAGGTTGACACTCTCAGTAGAAACCGTAAAAAAGGTAAAGCTGGCGAGGACATAGTAAAATTACGCCATACGTTACGAGTTGAAGAAGTAGAAAGAGCGCCTAAAGGCAAGGACTTTACTGTTCGGGAAAGAAACCTAATTACTGGCAGAGTCACACGCACTACTCATATAGAGGTTAAAACTGGAAAAGCCAAACTATCACCCTTACAGAAGAAGACCAAGCAAAGTAAGAGTAACTACAAAGTTGAACGCGTGAATCCACCGCCATTTTCGTTTTAATCGTAAAAGCATACCATCTAAACTTTAACCAGAACGACCTGTTCTCCTTTTTTAGCCACCAAATATGCCAGTACTACTATCATCCTTTAAGGCGCCGGCAAAGAATAGAGGAACAAAGCTAAGTCTAGTGCTCCCTAAACAAAGGTGATATTGTAGTATTGCAAAGGTGCAAGCGGCCTACGCCTCTTGGCTATCTGAAACCCTCGCCCCCACCCTCGAATACGATGCCTTTTCCTTGACGGAAGCCTGCCCTTTTGATATGCTTTTTCTTTAAGGGAGGACATCCTCTATGGCAAAACCCAAATTCCGCGAACTGCGCCACGCTTACGGCTTCGATGAGGTCGCTATCGTCCCCGGAGATGTGACCATCAACCCGGACCAGACCGACATCAGCTACAAGATCGGCAAGCATAAGTTCGAGATACCTATAATCGCCTCCGCCATGGACGGCGTCACCGACCCGGCCTTCGCCGTGCACATGGGCAAGCTGGGAGGACTAGCCGTCCTCAACCTGGAAGGCGTCCAGACGCGTTATGACAACCCTTCGGAAATACTATCCCAAATCGCTAAAGCCTCAGAGACAGAAGTCACCGCCCTCATGCAGAAGACCTACGCCCAGCCCATCCGCGAGGAGCTTATCACCGTCCGCATAAAGGCCATCAAACAGGGCGGCGCGGTGTGCGCCGTGGCTATCACCCCGGCCAATACCAAGCGCTACGTCAAGACCATCGTGGACGCCGGCGCCGATATACTGGTGGTGGCCTCCACCGTCACCAGCGCCAAGCATATTTCCAAGAGCACCCACGGGCTGGTTTTCGAAGAGCTGTGCAAGAGCGTGCCCATCCCCGTGGTGGTGGGCAACTGCGTAAGTTACAGCGCCTGCATCGGACTCATGCGCACCGGCATCGCCGCCATACTGGTGGGAGTCGGGCCCGGGGCTGCCTGTACGTCACGCGAGGTGCTGGGCATAGGAGTGCCGCAGATTACCGCCACCATGGACTGCGCACAGGCGCGCGACGACTACTTCAAAGAATCCAAGAGATATGTTCCCATTATCACCGACGGAGGTTTCCGCAAGGGCGGCGACGTGTGCAAGGCCATGGCAGCCGGGGCCGATGCCGTCATGATAGGCTCGATATTCGCCCAGGCCGAGGGCTCGCCCGGGCTGGGCTACCACTGGGGCATGGCCAACCCCCACGCCTCGCTGCCGCGCGGCACGCGCATCAAGGTTGGCACCAACGGCACGCTGGAGCAGATACTGTTCGGCCCCACCTCGCTCACCCACGGCAGCCAGAACCTGGTAGGAGCGCTGCGGACTTCGATGGGCGTCTGCGGGGCGGCCAACGTGGCCGAGTTCCACAAGGCCGAGATAGTCATCGCCCCGGCCATCGTCACCGAGGGAAAATACTGGCAGATGACCAAGCCAACCTGCTAGGCCAGACAATCGGATATATTAAAAAAGCCCCTCTAACGAGGGGCTTTTTTGTTGGAAATGCGAACCTCATCTCCCTGCCTAAAGATCCTCTCGCCCCTTGGGGGAGAGATAAGAGTGAGGGGTAGCTTGCATGCAATCGATTGTGGGAAGTCAATAAGAATCTCTCTTAATCTCTCCTTTTCAAGGAGAGAGACTGGATAGGGGATTACGGCCACCCTCACCTTAATCCTCTCCCCTCAAGAGAGAGGAGACAGTAAAGATCCTCTCGCCCCTTGGGGGAGAGATAAGAGTGAGGGGTATTTTGCGTGCAATCGTTCGTGGTCAATCAACAAGAATCCCTCTTAATCTCCCTTTTCCAAAGGGAGAGACTGGACAGGGGATGGCTTACCTCCCAGGCACTGGGGGAACTCTGGATTGTCGGATCAAGTCCGACAATGACAGGAGGGGAGGAACTAAAGTTCGTTTTTAATGCTCTCCGCCCATTTCTTGACGCGCTCAGCCGTGCCCTGTGGCTGGAAGGGCAAAAAGACATCGGCGGTGGTCATCTCCCAGCAGCGCAGGATGGGAGTACGTTCGAGGGCGGGTTTCGTCACTCTCTTCGGGCCGTTAAACACCAGATTCGTCCGATGTCTTATCTCCTCCGTGGTGATTTTACCACTCAGATATTCGATAAAAGACTCCCGTAGTCCGGTGAGAGCATCATCCGTAAACTGGGCCGGGTGCTGTATGTTGTAGGCTGCAACAGTCAGAAAGTGCAGGGCTTGAAGTTCAGTGTCTCTCTGCTCCAGTGCCAGGATGCCATGCAGCCGCTCCTGGCAGGTCAGCCTGTCGTGGGAGAGCGCGCCGCATTCGGAACAGTTGGGGACGTCAGCGTCTATCTGTATGCCCATAGTATTTAGAGAGCGGAGACTCTACTCGTCGTCGCCGCCCTCATCCGGCTCGTGCTCATGGGCGGCTTCTTCCTGTTTTATGACGGGCACGATGGCTCGCGCCTTCATCCACTTGCGCTTGGCCGTAAGAGTGAGCCCGTCGAGCGTCGCGCGCAGTGCCTTAAACCCTGCCTGATTTTCGGCTGTGAGCGAGACGACCAGCGCATCGATGCCCGCGTCCCACAGTGCCTTGATTTCGCCTTCGGTGAGGGGGGCGGGAACGACCGCCAGCAGGGGTTTACTTATCCAGTCACCCAGGCGGCGGAAACGCATCAGGTCCTGAAAGGTGAGCGGGGCAGTGCCGGGTGAGTTGATTATCACGGCATCGACCGGAAGCTCGCTCACGGCGCGCGCCAGGCTGTCTTCCAGGTCGAATGGGATGCCCACGACGCGGCCCGGTTTTTCTTCCCCGGCGGCAGCCAGCGGCATCTTTTCCGGCGCGAAGACGGCGAAGTCCACGCCCGCGCTGTCGAGGGCTTTGAGGTTCTGTGCATCCTCCGCCCACAGTCCCCACGGCATTTCGCCCAGCGACTTGACCAGAGCTTTGAGCGTCCTGGCGGGAGGAATTTTAGCGGATAGCAGGACGGCGGCGTCGGCACCTTCGAGCATCGCCGTGGATTTCTCCAGGTCTTCCAGACTCGCCCATGCCACCAGCAGCATTTTGGGCTTGGCGCAAGCTTGAGCGCTACGGAAAAAGCCCATGGAGGGCGGGGCTACCTGGAGGGCGGTTTTGAGTTTATCGGCAAAGCGGCTCATATTTTTATCTCCTATCGATGGGAAATGCTAAAGAGTTTTCGCTTTGATTATATCATAGAGCCTTCAGACCAAGGCGAGGTGATAGTAACCTCATCACCTTACCCCTTCTCCTTGCAGGGTCCGCCTTAGATGTCCAGAGGGGTCTGCACTCCTCTGGACGCCACGTTTTCATACAATTTGGGGTTCCAAATCGGTCAGCCCTCTTCAAGCCTAAAGTGCGCAATTTTATATTTTGCACCTAAATCGTTAGCTCTCAGAAAAAAGCGTATTTACTTGCGAGCACGAGACGCTTAAAATTAGATAAAGCTCTAAAAGGAGTAGATAAATGTTTGAACTGCGAAGGCTAAATCGTCAAATTGAAAGTAATTCAAGAGATTATAAAATTGCAATTGGAAAAGCGGAAAGCAAGAATACATCAAAAGATGAAAAGGAAAAGCTTATTCATGAATTCGCAGAAAAACGTTACGAACTAGAAACTGAAATCATGTTCTTCGTAACAGAACAGCTCATAAGAAAGGCAAGAAGTTTATTACTGCCTATGCCTGATAGCGGGGAGGGTGGGATGTGGGAAAAAGTAAATAGCAGGTCTTACTTGACAGAAGCTGGAATAGCTAAAGTTCGCTCAACTATTAGAGAGGAAGAGGCTGCAAGGCGCAAGATTATTTTAGATTGGGTTTCTGTTGGTGCGGTAATAACTGGAATAATAGGCGCAGCAACAGGACTGCTTGCGATTATCCTAAAATAAAACATAAGCATGAGTTAAGCTAATTGCGTGAAGAGGTTAATTGTTATGGATGATAGATGCGCTATCTGTGGGTGCTTAGTCAACCATCTCCCTAACGTATACGCCCAACCCACGCTTAAAGGTCGTTCACATGCTACAAAACATCACTACATCGCTGAGCGTTTCTATGGTCGTTCAAAGAATAATCCAGGTGAACAGAGAGAAGGTATATTTAAGAAAGACCCTTGGCAGATTGAAGGAAAATCAGAGGTTTTTTGTTACGAATGCCACGAGGTTTTATTGCACAATCCAGTCCTGCTACCTGAAGACATTGAAAAATTCCAAGAATTGGTTAAAAGGCGTGGTTTAAATGAAAGACATAAGACAAGTAGCAGGGCTAAATTGGCAAAGCGTATTGAGCTATTTCACGAAGTTATTGAGATAGGGATTGCTAACTTGCTCGCTGAGGAAAAACGCAATGTTAAACGGGTTTAGGCAGTTGGAGCCAGCGTCGAGACTCGAACTCGAGACCTGCTGTTTACGAAACAGCTGCTCTACCAACTGAGCTACGCTGGCGTCAAGTGAAAGTATAGCAAAAGGGGCTTTTTAATAAAAGCTCCGCGAGAGAATTCCCGCGATAAGTCTATTCCGACTTCTTGAGAAAGATAATCCCGCGGATGATGTAATACAGGAAAAAGCCGTGGATGGCCGCCGCAAACCAGTCACCCAGGATTATCAGCAGCACCGCATCGAAGAGATAGACCGCCCCGCCCAGGATGAAAGCCCACAGCTCGCCTTTTCTGGCGTAGTAGCCCGATAGTAAGAATATCCCCAGGAATACCAGCACCGCCAGGCCGCTGACCGCGCGCATCTCGAGCGTCTGACTCCTGCTTATGGCAGTCAGCAGTTGCGTCACCGCCAGACCCATAGGGAAAAATAGAACGGCGTTGATGGCATACAGGATAGAGTTGGCCACGCCGAGGCCGGCGATCCAGTAGAACTGGTCCGCCCCGCTTCTTACGCGGTAGTCCAGTGCTGCTGTTTGAGGAGCTTCTTGCGGAATCATGCGGACATTATAGGGAGCGTGGCGATATGTCGCAAGCCCTCTGCGTATAGGCGATAAGTTCAATATTTATATCGGGCTTCCTAGCAACGGGAGTCTTTTTATGCAATTGTGAGTAGCATAGCAGAAAGAATCCCTCACATTCGCCCGACTGATGGGGCTCAGTGCAGGCTTAATCTCCCCTTTCCAAAGGGAGAGACTGATTGGGGGAATACACCCTTACCTAACCTCTTCCGCGATGGGAGAGGAAATCAGCGGATTCCTCCCCTCCAGATGCTTCGGCCATCCTTTATGCCCTCCAGCATGGATATTCCGCTTTTTATTTCACAATCTCCCGAATTTGTGCTAGATTATAGGTCTCAGGAGATATAAAACTATGCAGGAAACTGGTACCTGGAAACTTAAAACCGGCCTGGCCCAGATGCTCAAGGGCGGCGTCATCATGGACGTTATCAACGCCGAGCAGGCCAAGATAGCCGAGGATGCCGGAGCCTGCTCCGTCATGGCTCTGGAGCGCGTGCCTTCCGACATCCGCGCCGCCGGCGGGGTGGCCCGCATGGCCGACCTTACTATCATCGAGAACATCATGAAATGCGTCACCATTCCCGTCATGGCCAAGTGCCGCATCGGGCATTTCGTGGAGGCCCGCGTGCTGGAGGCCATCGGCGTGGACTATATCGACGAGAGCGAGGTGCTCACCCCCGCCGACGAGGCTCACCACGTGTGGAAGCACGATTTTAAAGTGCCGTTCGTGTGCGGCTGCCGCAACCTGGGCGAGGCCCTGCGCCGCATCGGCGAGGGCGCCGCCATGATACGCACCAAGGGCGAGGCCGGCACCGGCAACGTCGTGGAGGCCGTGCGCCACATGCGCACCGTCATGGACGACATCCGCAAGTTATCCGCTTTACCCCAGGACGAACTGCCCGCCTTCGCCAAGGAGATTCAAGCGCCGCTCGACCTGGTTATCGAAGTACACAATTCCGGCAAGCTGCCGGTGGTCAATTTCGCCGCCGGAGGCATCGCCACGCCGTCCGACGCCGCCCTCATGATGTATCTGGGGGCCGAGGGCGTCTTCGTGGGCTCCGGCATCTTCAAATCATCCAATCCTTCCGCCATGGCCAAGGCCATCGTCAAGGCCACCACGCACTACAAGGACGCCTCCGTCATTGCCGAGGTGTCCAGAGACCTGGGCGATGCCATGAAGGGCCTGGAAATCTCCAAGATACCGCCGCAGGAGCTTCTGGCAGGCAGGGGCTGGTAACCGGATCGTCATTGCGAGGAGTCCCGATACATCTATCACAAATCAAATATTTTTATCGGGACGACGCGGCAATCTCGGAATTATGACCCATGCCCACTTCAATAACAATGTTAGTCAGTCAACCAATGCGATTGCTGCGCTCCTTTCAGTCGCTCGCAATGACAACTGGAGTACCGCTTGATTTATAGCATCGAAGTATGCCTGAAGCAGGGACAGCCCGACCCGCGCGGTGCCGGTATAGTGCGTGGCATCCACGACCTGGGCATCCATAAGAAAGACATCTACGTAACCGTCAGCGATTTCTACTGGCTGGACGGCTCGCTCACGCCTAAAGAACTGGAACGCATCACCCGCGAGCTGCTGGTCGACCCCATCACGCAGGAGTATCCGCCTCAGGCGGACTCGCCCCTCCAGAACGCCGACACTGCCGAGATTCACAACATCACCGTAACCTATAACCCCGGCGTCACCGACCCGGTGGAAGAAACGCTGATGCAGGCGCTCTCCAACATGAGCATAACCACCATCCGCGCCGCCAAGACGGCCCAGCGCTACCGCATACAGGGTATTCTCAACTCAAGCGAGCTGGACATGATAAAAGCCCGGCTGCTGGTCAACCCCATCATCCAGCATGTAGTTAAGGAAACGCCTAAAGCCTTCCCCGAAAGCCCGAAGTATGTTTTCAAGCTGAGGCATATCGACCTGCTCGGAGCGACCTCGGAACAGCTCTCGCAGATAGGGCGCGACTACAGCCTCAACACCCCGGAAATTGCGGCGGTCAAAGAGTATTACAACAAGCTTGAGCGCAACCCTACCGATGCGGAGCTGGAAACGCTGGGGCAGACCTGGAGCGAGCACTGCGTGCACAAGACCTTCAAGGCGCGCTTCGATTTCGAGGGGCAGAGCATCGACAACCTGCTCAAAGCGACGGTCATGAAAGCCACCAAGGAGCTTTCGCCGCCGTGGTGCCTCTCCGTTTTCCGGGACAACGCCGGCGTTATCGACTTCGACGGCGACTGGGCCGTCTGCTTCAAGGTGGAGACGCACAACCACCCCTCCGCCATCGAGCCTTACGGCGGGGCGGCCACCGGCGTGGGCGGGGTGGTGCGCGACGTCATGGGGACAGGGCTGGGAGCCAAACCCATCGCCAACACCGACGTCTTCTGCTTCGGCCCGCCGGATTTCGATTTCAACCGCCTGCCTCCGGGCGTGCTGCATCCCAGACGGGTCTTCAAGGGAGTAAGGGCGGGGGTAGCCGATTACGGCAACCGCCTGGGCATCCCCACGCTTAATGGGGCTATCCTGTTCGACGAGCGTTACACCGCCAACCCGCTGGTCTTCTGCGGCACGGTGGGCATCATGCCCAAGGACATGTCGCAGCAGGGCAAACAAAAGCCAGGAGATAAGGTGGTGCTGGCGGGCGGGCGCACCGGGCGCGACGGCATACACGGCGTCACCTTCGCCTCGGAACAGCTGACGCGCGATTCGACCGAGCTCTCGTTTACCTCGGTGCAGATAGGCAACGCCATCGTGGAGAAGAAGGTGCTCGACGGCCTCTTAAAAGCCAGAGACAAAAAGCTCTTCTCGCGCATCACCGATTGCGGCGGCGGGGGACTGTCTTCCGCCGTGGGCGAGATGGGCGAAGAGACGGGCGTCAAGGTCTACCTCGATAAAGTGCCGCTCAAATATGCCGGACTGTCGTACTCCGAGATATGGATATCTGAGTCGCAGGAGCGCATGCTGCTGGCCGTGCCTCCGGCCAATGTTGAAGAGCTGCTGGAGATATTCGCCGCGGAAGGGGCGGAAGCTACCGTCATCGGCGAGTTCACCGACGACAAGAAATTAACCCTGTATTATAAAGAGCACACCGTCTGCGACCTTCAAATGGAGTTCCTGCACGGCGGCAGGCCGCAAATGTCGCTGGCTGCCGAATGGACCCGGCCTATACATCCCGAACCGGAACTCGCGCCTTCCGGCGATTATAACGACACGCTGCTCAAGATACTGGGGGCATGGAACGTGTGCAGCAAGGAATGGGTCATCCGCCAGTACGACCACGAGGTGCAGGGCGCCAGCGTGCTCAAGCCCCTCGTCGGGGAAGCCGAGGACGGACCGGGCGATGCCGCCATCATTAAACCGGTGGCAACGTCCAGCCGCGGGCTGATTATTTCCAACGGCATCAACACGCGCTACGGCGACGTCAACCCCTACTGGATGGCTGCCTCCGCCATAGATGAAGCTCTTAGACAAATCATCGCCGTGGGCGGCAGCCTGAAACAGGCGGCGCTGCTGGATAATTTCTGCTGGGGCAGCGTCCGGGACAAACAGAGCCTGGGGGCGCTGGTGAAAGCGTCTCAGGCTTGCTATGACATGTCACTGGCTTATAAAACGCCTTTCATTTCGGGCAAGGACAGCCTGAACAACGAGTTCGAGCATGAGGGCAAGCGCATCTCCATCCCGCACACGCTGCTCATCTCGGCTATGGCCGTAATGGAGGATTCGTCTAAAGCCATCTCCATGGACTTAAAACAAGCGGGGAACCTCCTGTATCTCGTCGGCCAAACTTTCGCTGAGCTCGGCGGCTCCGAGTATTACTCGCGGCTAGGCTATGTGGGAAACAATTCTCCCCAGGTCAGGCCCGAAACCTCGCGCAAGCTGATGGACAGCCTGAGCCTGGCAACCTCGATGAGCCTGGTCAAATCATGCCACGACCTGTCGGAGGGAGGGCTGGGGGTGGCGCTGGCCGAGATGGCCTTCGCCGGAAACCTGGGGGCGGAGGTCTCGCTAGGGAAAATTCCGACTGGCGAGGACATCGAGCGCGACGACGTTTTACTTTTCTCCGAGTCCAACTCGCGTTTTCTGGTTGAGGTAGAACCCGGCAACCAGGAGGAGTTCGAGAATACGCTGCGCGGCAACTCTTTCGCCCTTATCGGCAAGGTGACGCCCGGTAATACACTCAAAGTCAAGGGACTCAAGGGTAAACTGGTCATCTCGCTCCCGATAAAAACGCTCAAAGAGTCATGGCAGAAACCCCTGCGCTGGTAAACTCAGTTAAATAGACATGATGTGAGTGGTTTTCAAAACTTTCACCCTCACTCTTGTCTCTCCCGTCAAGGGAGAGAAGTATAAAAAGATTTAAAAGTAATGTTTGAGAAAATAATAAGGTCAAACCCGGTCACCCTTTTTCTTCAGGGGAAGATCCTGCAAGAGGGGGACACCGCAGCGTCCACCCTCTTAAATAATTTCCCCTTCCCTGAGGGAAGGGGATTAAGGGGATGGGAAACCAAAACCCCAAAGAATCTGAACATATGAGCAATGTAAACGTTTTGATACTGCGCGCACCCGGCACCAACCGCGACGAGGAAACAGCGGCGGCCTTCCAGCAGGCGGGAGCCCTGACGCAACTTGCCACCATCAACCAGGTGGCCGCATCAGCTTTCCGCTTTGCCGACTACCAGGTTGTAGTCTTCCCCGGCGGGTTTGCTTACGGCGACGACCTGGGCGCAGGCAGGGTGCTGGCGAGCGAGCTCAACCTCAAACTGAGAGCGGAGATAGAGCCTTTCATCGAGCGCAGCGGGCTGGTGCTGGGCGTATGCAACGGCTTCCAGACACTGGTAAAAGCGGGCATACTGCCGGGGCCCATGTCCAAAGGGCAGACTGTCACGCTCGCCAACAACGACTCCGGGCGCTTCGAGTGCCGCTGGGTTTACCTGACGGCTAATCCCAAGAGCAAATGCGTCTTCACCAAGGGCATCCAGACTATCTACGTGCCGGTGGCCCACGGCGAGGGCAAGCTGGTGGCCGCCCCCGAGGTGATAGACAGCCTGGACGTGGCGCTCTATTACACCGATGCCGAGGGGAGAAAGCATTCAGGCTATCCCCACAACCCCAACGGCTCAATGAAAGACATCGCCGGCATTACGGACGCCACCGGGCGCATATTCGGGCTCATGCCGCACCCCGAAGACCATATCCGGGCGAGCCAGCATCCCCGCTGGACGCGCGGAGAAGCTAAAGAGAGCAGCCTGGGTTCGGCCATCTACAAGAATGCCGTGGAGTGGGTCAAGAGCCTGTAAATGCTTTTCGTATCGACCCTGATGTGCAATATTTGGTAATCAATCGGAAAGAATCCCTCTTAATCTCCCCTTTCCAAGGGGAGAGACGGGATGGGGAATATTACCCCTCTCAAACATTTATCTGCCTGAGGCAGACTCACGGCAAACTCTTTCCAAGGGGAAGAGAATTTTTATTGTCCCTCTTTGGAAAAGAGGGATTAAGGGAGATTCTTATCGAATGAAGTCTCTCAAACTGACCTCTTTAACTACCCCTCACCTTAATCCTCTCCCACAAGGGGAGAGGGAAATGATTTTTATACATTAACCGAGGAAAGAAATATCAGCGCTATGACATCGAAATCCAGCAGGTTTCTGGCCGCCGTTCTCGACATCGCGGAGACGGCGCTCTGGACGTTCCTCATTATCATCCTGCTGGTATTCGTGTTTGTTCTCATGGCGGCATTCATGCTGTACCTGGTGATGAGGTATCCGCAAATACCGGCCTCGTGGTTCTGGCCTGCTGTATGGATGGGCATGGGGCTGGTGATTGTGTTCCTTTTAGCGCTTTACTTCTGGTGGGGCAGCATGCTGAAAGACAGAGAGGAACTTAACCGGCTGGCAAATGATAAGACGAATGCTGGCCAATCCTAGCTCAGAACACTCGCTTTGGAGCAGAAATCACGTGTTTAAATCAACAAAAGGCAAACCGAATATGTCGCACAATACAAATATTCTTTGGTTATCATATCCTCTTTATTGGTTGGAAAAGCCATAGTGGTCCCAGTCAACGTACACAGGGGGATTGTAGGGGGATATTTCCTGACTTCGTTCGTTCAAATAAGATTTTAAGCTGCTGATGAAAGGTAAAAGGTTGAGAGGTATTTTGCCACTTCCGTTACACGCGGCACACGGAACATTCCCGATTACAGTTTCTGCTTTCACGGTAGTGGCACCCCAACGGTCCAGGCCGCTGCCGAAAATAACGGTGTAGGTATTGCCGCTTACCGAGCCCGCTGGAACATCTACTTTGACGTATTGTGTATCCAGCGCTCCCTGTCCCTCCTCTTTGGAGGTGTCGATAAGAGTCATTTTCAACCAGCCAGAGGCTTCTTCCACCCCCTCATTTAGCAAGCTCACTGATACATCGTATCTGAAAACGGTATAGATACCGCATGAATCGCGCTGGACTTTGATTTCCTGGCTATTCGCCTCCAGGACAGATACGTTTTCCATTCCGGGAGTGCCGTTGACAGAACCGCTGCCGTTGCAGGCATCGCTGCTATATCGCTTCTAGTCGGAGGCATAGGCATTATGAATATCATGCTGGTGGCTGTGGCTGAAAGGACAAAGGAAATCGGCATACGCAAGGCGGTTGGTGCCACCGATGGTAACATTCTGTCCCAGTTTCTGGTTGAATCAGTCACTCTGGGTTTCTTGGGTGGTCTGGTTGGGCTGGTCTTGTCATTCGGGGCGGCTTTTATAATAGAGTTAAGACTGGGGATTCCGGCTCAGGTCACTCCCCAGTCTATAGCTCTGGCTCTGGGTATATCCATGGGAGCAGGCATAGTCTTTGGGGTAGTACCGGCCCTGCGTGCGGCCAGGAAAAATCCGGTTGAAGCCCTGCGCTACGAGTAGTTGACGCGAGTCTCCCTGGCTAATAACCCATCCAGGGTGTCACAACACCGCCAATAACCTTGATCCAACAGTCAACTATGAGTATATAGCCGAACATCATTCCACGGCACTCGCCGACCACATCGACTAGTGTCCCTTCGGACATTTTCTCCACGTCCGAGGGGTACCTGAGGATGAACTTGAAATCGCCCACCATGAAGTTGTCGTTGACGGAGGGTGCTCTCCCGCCAGTGCGCAGTACCTTATCCACAGTTAAACTAGTGAATTGAAGTCGTCGCCCGTAATATTTGGCATCGGCTGCCGCCGTATTGGATATGTACTCGTCATACACCGGCTTCATCTCTACGATGATTGGAGATGGTCTAATCATCAAAGGCTGGGGAGCAACAAAACTCGTTCCGGCGCATCCTGATAGGCTAATGACCAGCATAACTACCAGTAGAGAGACAATTAATTTTGTCATCGCCTGAGTCAAAGTCCACTTATTGATTAAAAAAAACATACTTCTCCCAATCAATGGCTGGAGGCGGAGTGTACAGCTCCGTCGTCCGCACTGTTTCGATAAAATGAGCCTTGAGCCCATTAACAAAAGGCCATGTATTCAGCGCGATTCTCCCTGTACCATTGCAAGTGGAATCCGGCACATTACCCACAACTACCTCAGCGCGCACCTCGGTGCGGCCCGGCTGGTCCAGACCGCTACCGAATACCACTTTATAGGCGTTGTTCACTACCGTCTGGGCCGGGACATCCACCTGTACATATTGGGTATCTATGATATTGTGCCCCTCCTCCTTTGTGGTATCCACAAGGAGCATCTTGAGCCAACCCGACACGTTCTCCGCGCCGTCATTCAAGAGCCTGAGGGTAACATCATATCTGTACACGGTATAGGCAGTACAGGCATCCCTTTGTACCTTTTGTACTTGGCT
>QZJY01000013.1 GCA_003597995.1 Dehalococcoidia bacterium | reverse complement strand
CTTCCCACGACCTTACGGTCGGGGTATTAACAGATACGAACTTCGTTCGGTCCGCTTCGCGGCGAACTACATCCCTCGACCACAATGGTCGGGGTATTCAGGAAAAGGTGAGTATAAATATCAGGTATGGGAGTAAAATCCTTAAGCGCTTTTACCAATGTCAGACAGACCCTTACGATAAAGTAATCCCACGCCTGACCCATACCTGATTAAGAGGGTCCGTTGCCTCCAGAATTTTTCTCCCGGAAACAAAAACGATTTCTTATCGGCTCAGTCAAAATCCACGGAATTATACACTTATAAACGCTCTTATACGACGGATTTGATTTTCTAAAAACGATAGGGTATACTTTCATCCTATTTTCCATTTTGCCAGCCGAAGGAGCAGTATTGTTACAGGGTTACGGATATATTGCCCTCTTCCTACTGGTGAGCCTGGCTTTCGCCGGGTTCATGATAACCCTGCCTGTGCTGCTGCGCCGCCTCAAGGTAATTCCCCACAAACCATCCGCCATTAAATCCAGTACGGTGGAGTGCGGCCTCGAGACAACAGGACGCAGCTGGGTGCAGTTCAACACTCACTACTATTTTTTCGCGCTCATCTCTGTAGCGCTGGACGTCATGCTGGTCTTCATTTTGCCGTGGGCTGCCGGCCTTAAAGAGCTGGGGGCCTTTGCTCTTGGAGCCGCTGCCGTTTTCGTGGCTATCCTGCTGGTGGGTTACCTCTACGCCTGGCGCAAGGGTGTGCTGCAGTGGAAATAGAACGCAGCCCCCTGACCCCTTCGTCAGAGATAGACCGCCGCGAAGCTGCCGGCATCGAAGCGCTGCGCAACGCGAGCCAGCGGCCCATCCCCGACCCGGACGCATGGCTCGACCAGGAAATCAAGCGCAACCTTCTCTTCACCACCGTGGATGGCGTCATCAACTGGGCGCGCAAAGCCTCGCTCTGGCCTGCTACAGCCTTCACCGCCTGCTGCACCTTTGAGTTCATCGGGGCGTCTGCATCGCGTTTCGATACCTCCCGCTTCGGCATGGAAGTGGTGCGCTCTTCGCCGCGACAGGCAGACCTTCTGATTTGCGGCGGCACGCTAAGCTGGAAGATGGCCCCTCAGATAAAGCGACTCTACGACCAGATGGCCGAACCCAAGTGGGTTATCGCCATGGGCGCCTGCGCCATCAGCGGAGGCATTTTTCACGACTCATATGCCGTCGTACCCGGCTACAACCTCCTTTTCCCGGTCGACGTTTACATCCCCGGCTGCCCGCCGCGTCCCGAAGCATTGATGGCTGGCTTCGAAGCCCTGCGCCAGAAAATCGCCAAAGAAAGTATCAGCAGACCCAGATAAGATGACGACGATGCTCAATATTGACGATATTGCCGCCAGGCTCAAGGCGAAGTTCGGCAAGGGTATTAGCCCCGCCAATGATTGCCTTGAGGTAACTCCCACGCTCTTGCCGCAAGTGGCGGAATATCTTAAAACTACCCCCGGGATGGATTTTGACTTTCTGGACATGGTCACGGCGGTGGACTATGCAGACCGCTTCGAGATGGTCTACAGGCTTCTTTCCACCAGGAATAATTCGCTCGTCAGTATTAAGGTCAAATGCGATAAAGCCAAGCCTGTGGTGCCGTCGCTGGCAAACCTGTGGCAGGGAGCCAGCCTCCAGGAGCGCGAGATCTACGACCTGCTCGGCATCGAGTTCAGCGGGCACCCCGACATGAGGCGCATCGTGCTCTGGGAAGGCTACCAGGGACATCCCCTGCGAAAAGATTTCAAGGACAGGGTCTATGGCGCTGGCAACTGAGCCATTTATACTCAATATAGGACCGGTGCACCCCAGCACGCACGGCGTCTTCCGCATGCGCGTGGTGCTCGATGGGGAGATCATCCAGGACGTCGAACCGGTCTTCGGCTACCTGCACCGCGGCATGGAAAAGCTCTTCGAGCAGCGCACTTATAAACAGAACATCCCGCTCACGGACCGCCTGGATTACGTATCGGCCATTAACAATAACTGGCCCTATGTCATGGCCGTCGAGCAACTCGCCGGCATACAGGTGCCCCAAAGGGCGGAGTACCTGCGCGTTATCATGGGCGAGCTGCAGCGCATAGCCAGCCACCTGCTGGCTGTCGGCTCGGTCACCAACGATATGGGCATGTTTATTACCGCTTTCATGTACATGTTCCGCGAAAGAGAAAAGATTATCGACCTGCTCGATATGGTTACCGGCCAGCGCCTGCTGTACAATTTTATGCGTTTCGGCGGCGTCAGCCAGGATATCCCCACGGAGTTTTTGCCGGCACTTACGAAGTTCCTCAAGGTAATGCCAGGGTATCTGGACGAGTACGACCGCTTGCTCACCGAAAACGAAATACTGCTATCGCGCCTCAAAGGAATAGGCGTGCTCAAAGCGGAGACAGCCATAAACGCATCGGTCAGCGGCCCCGTGCTAAGAGGTTCCGGCATCAAGTGGGATCTCAGGAAAGCCGCGCCTTATTCGGTCTACGAAAACTTCGCATTCGATGTCCCGGTGGGTATAAACGGCGACTGCTACGACCGCTACAGGGTGAGGATGGAAGAGATGCGCCAGAGCCTGCGTATCATACAGCAGGCGGTGGAGCAGATGCCGGCCGGCAAGGAAAAAATACCCACTCCGCTGCGCCTCAGACCGCCTGCCGGAGAGGCTTACGCCCAGATTGAATCGCCCAGAGGTATGCTCGGCTGTTATCTGGTTTCCGACGGGACTGAAAAACCTTACCGCTGCCATTTCCGCGCACCGGCTTTTATAAACCTCACAGTGCTGCGCGAGCTTTTAATCGGGCAGAAGCTGGCCGACGCCATAGTCATTTTCGGCAGCATCGATACCTCGATGGGAGAGGTGGACAGGTAGCGACATGAATTATTCTCCCGGCTTCGAGTTCAGTGCTGCCGCCATTCCCGCCGACTGGCCGGGCAACTTCTGGTGGCATCTGATTATATTAACCGTGCTGCTCATCGGCTTCCTGATGACCACCGTAATAATCTTCATCTGGATGGAAAGACGCGTCATCGCCCGCTTCCAGGCGAGGCTCGGCCCCAACCGCGCCGGACCTTTCGGCCTGCTACAGTCTTTTGCCGACGTCATTAAAATTCTGACCAAGGAAGACATTATTCCGACGCTGGCGGATAAAGTCCTTTTCTGGATAGCCCCGGCCATTGCCTTCGTGCCTGTTCTGATGGTTCTGGCGGTTATCCCCCTCATGGACGGTCTGCAACTGGTCGATATCAACGTCGGGGTGATGTACATCGCGGCCATAAGCGCCATCAGCGCCATCGGTGTTTTTATGTCGGGCATGGCGTCCAATAACAAATATTCGCTTATCGGCGCCATGCGTGAAATAGCCCAACTGATCAGTTACGAGATCCCCATGGTGCTGGCCCTCGCCGCCATAGTTATAGCGACCGGCTCGATGTCTGTGTCAAGCGTGGTGGCCGCCCAAAATATACCATTCGCCCTGGTGCAGCCGCTGGGCTTCGTCATTTTCTTCGTAGCGACACTGGCTGAGATCAACCGCACGCCTTTCGATCTGGTAGAAGCCGACTCCGAGCTGACGGCCGGGTTCAACACCGAGTTTTCCGGCATGAAATTCGCCGTGCTCTACCTGGTCGAGTATAGCGAAGCCGTTATCGCTTCCGTGCTCATCACCACCTTCTTCCTGGGGGGTTGGCACGGCCCCTTCCTTCCCGGGATTGTCTGGTTTATCGGGAAAATGTTTGCCAGCTTTTTCTTTATCTTATGGATAAGAAGTACGCTGCCGCGCCTGCGCATCGACCAGTCCATGAAACTGGCGTGGAAGGCACTTCTGCCTCTAGCCCTGGTGAACCTTTTCCTGGTGGCTATTAAAACAGTCTTCCTGCCGGACCTTTCCCAATGGGTGAGCATACCGGTTTTCATCGTAATTACGGCAATCCTGATTCTTTTGTGGGCAAGATTCACGCTTCCGGGGAGGCAAACAGTTGGCGCCTGAGTTTTTCGGAAGAGGGTTACTCAAGGGTATGGGCGTTACTTTCCAGAATCTGCTCAAACGGCCCGTCACCGTCCAGTACCCTGAACAAAAGCTGACGGTATCCCGCCGCGAGCGCGGCACAGTGCTGGCCTGGTCGGCTGACAAATGTACCGGCTGTTACACCTGCGAACACGCCTGCCCGCATGGCTGCATCGATATTGAAACGTCGAAAAAAGGCGCTAAATGGACGGCCCAGGCCCCCTGCACCCACCGCTGCCCGGCCCGTGTGGATGCCGCCCGCTACATACGCTGCATCGCCGACGGCAAGCCTGGCGAAGCCGTAGCGGTCATCCGCGAAAAGATACCCTTCCCATCGGTTTGCGCCTACGTCTGCGCCCATCCCTGCGAAAGCGCCTGCAACCGCGGGTCCATCGATGAAGCCATCGCCATCCGCAAGCTTAAACGCTATGCCGTGGATAACGACACCAGGGTCTGGAAACAAAAGGTTAAAAAGGCACAGGCGACAGGTAAAAAAGTGGCCGTTATAGGCGCCGGACCTGCCGGACTTACCGCGGCGTACTACCTGGCGCGGAATGGCCATGCAGTGACCGTCTTCGAGGCATTGCCTTCACCCGGCGGCATGTTGAAGGTTGGCATACCGGATTACCGCCTGCCGCCGCGCATCCTGGAAGCCGACATCAAAGAAATCGAAAATGCCGGAGCGATTATTAAACTCGGCGCGCGCGTCGATTCTCCGGATAAGTTACTGGAGGAAGGTTTTAACGCCGTGTTCGTCGGCGTGGGCGCGCATCAGGCCATCGCGCTCGGCGTGCCCGGCGATACAGACCCCCGCGTTCTTGGCGGCGTGGATTTCCTGCGTGAAGTCAATCTGGAAAAGCCGGTTAAACTCGGGAAACGCGTGGCTATAATCGGCGGAGGTAACACCGCCATAGATTGCGCCCGCACAGCGGTCAGAATGGGCGCCAGCGAAGTAAGCCTTATTTACCGCAGAACGCGCGCCGAAATGCCGGCGGCTCCCGAAGAGGTGGAGGAGGCAGTTGAAGAAGGGGTCAAGCTGGTATTCCTGGCGGCGCCTTCAAAAGTACTCGCCCAGGATGGTAAGCTGATGCTCGAATGTATCCGCATGAAACTGGGCGCGGAGGACGCCAGCGGCCGGCGCAAGCCCGAACCCATCAAGGGCAGCGAATATCAGATTGAACTCGATAATATTATCTCGGCGGTCAGCCAGAGCCCGGTCGTGCCGAAATCATTCGGATTGGCCACCGACAAAAGCAGCCGCCTTGTGGTTGATTCCGATACCCTCGCCACGGCCAAATCCGGCGTCTTCGCCGGCGGTGACGACGTGCTTGGTCCTGCCACTGTTATAGAGTGCATCGCACAGGGCAGACAGGCGGCCATTTCTATCGACAAATATCTCGGCGGGAGCGGCGAAATTACGGAGATTCTGGCAACGCCCGAGGTTCCCATCAACAGAGAAGGCGCACCGCTCGAAGCCTTCCGCCCCGCCAATGCCGCCATTGCTCACGAGAAACGCCTTCACAGTTTTGAAGGCGTTGAAATCGGCTGGAGCAAAGAAGAAGCGCTGGAAGAATGCAGCCGCTGCCTGCGCTGCGACCTGACCTATAAGCCGGAAAAATGGCAGCTTAAAGGCGGGCACTGCATATACTGCGGTCTATGCGTGGAAGCCTGCCCGTTCGACGCCCTGTATATGGGCTACGAGTACGAACGCAACAGCTATCGTCTGGCCGAACAGACACTGGAAAAAGAGGAACTGCTGACTCCTGAAAAGCGCCGGCCCAGCGCTTACGCCCATCCTGAGCTCGCCCGCGAGCTGCCCGAGCAGACTTTGCTTGTCGATACTGGCAAAACTAAGAAATAAAATATGGGAATAAATATAGCTTTCTGGGTTCTGGCGTTACTCGCGGTGAGCGGGGCGCTCATGGTAGCAACCGTGCGCAGCCTTTTCCGCACCGCCATGGGCCTGGTACTCTGCTTTTTATCAATAGCCGGGCTGTTTATCACTCTTTCAGCCGACTTTTTGGGAATCGTACAGGTGCTTATTTACATCGGCTCTATCGCCGTGCTTATAATCATTGCCATAACGCTGACACGCGAGGTAGAATGCGGCAACCTGCCGTCCCGCTTTAAAATGCCGGCGATAGTATCAGGAATATTCTTTCTCGGGGTGGCGGTCTGGGTTATGCTCAACACGGACTGGCCGGTAAATTCAGCGGCACCAACCTCTCCTACGACCACTACGTTGGGTGGTATACTTTTCAACCAGGATGGCCTGGTGTTGGCGGTGGAAATCGCTGCCTTATTGCTCCTGGCGGCTATAATCGGAGCTATCAGCGTGGCAAGAGAGAAATAAATGTCCATAGGTCTCACGCATTATCTGATTCTATCGGCCGTGCTCTTCAGCATAGGTTTATACGGCGCTTTGTCCAGAAAAAACGCTATCGTTGTGCTGATGTTCGTTGAAATTATGCTTAACGCGGCCAATCTGTCGCTGGTGGCCTTTTCGCGCTTCATCACACCCGAGCAATTGAGCGGACAGGCTCTGGCCATCTTCAGTATAGTCGTGGCCGCTGCTGAAGTTGCCGTCGGGCTGGCCATCATTATCGCGCTTTACAGACAGCGTAAAAATATTGACGTGACCGATATTAACCTGTTGAAGTGGTAAAAGATGCAAATTTCGAACATGCCGTCTGAATTTGTCTGGGCCGTCTGGCTGCTGCCTCTGGCGGCTTTTGCCATTATTTCGCCTTTGATACGTCCGTTCCCCGGTAAAGCAGAACCCGCCGGCTATGTTTCGATTACCGCCATAGGACTTTCGCTCGGGCTGTCCTGCTGGCTGCTGGCGAGCGTCTGGCAAGCACCGGACCATCAGATATTACTCAACGGTTTCAACTGGCTGAATATCTCCGGAGGGCCCGTATTCAACTTCGGGTTGCTGGTAGACACTCTCAGCGCCGTTATGCTGGTGGTGGTCAGCTCCGTCAGCCTGATGGTGCAAATATATTCGCGTGCCTACATGCACAGCGACCCGAGCTATATGCGCTATTTCGCTTTTATATCACTTTTCACCGCCTCAATGCTGGGGCTGGTGATGTCTTCCAACCTTCTTCTGACCTTTATTTTTTGGGAGCTAGTGGGGCTCTCTTCTTATCTTTTGATAGGCTTCTGGTTCCACCGGCCCGCGGCTGCCGCAGCCGCCAAAAAAGCCTTCCTGGTCACCCGCATCGGCGACGTGGGCTTTCTGATCGGGCTCCTGCTTCTATACTCCAACGCCGGTACGCTGGACATTATTTCTCTGCATGGCCTGGCTGTCAGCGGAGCCATAGCTGGCAGCATACTGACCCTGTCCGCCCTGGGTTTGTTCCTTGGAGCCATGGGAAAATCAGGCCAGTTTCCGCTACACATCTGGCTTCCTGACGCCATGGAAGGTCCCACGCCTGTTAGCGCACTCATCCATGCGGCCACCATGGTCGCCGCCGGAGTTTTCCTGGTAGCGCGCATGTATCCGCTTTTCGAAGCGGCGCCTCACGCACTGACTGTAGTAGGCATCATCGGAGCTTCTACGGCTGTCTTTGCGGCGACGATGGGGCTGGTGATGAAAGACATCAAACGCGTGCTGGCCTATTCCACCATCAGCCAGCTCGGCCTCATGTTCCTGGGTCTGGCTACCGGCGGTATCTGGGTAGGCATCTTCTACCTGTTCAACCACGCCTTTTTCAAAGCCCTGCTCTTCCTTGGAGCGGGCAGCGTGAACCACGCTACGGGAACATTTGATTTGCGCGAAATGGGCGGGCTCAGAAAGAAAATCCCGTGGACTTTCGCTTGCTTTGTCCTGGCTGCTGTCAGCCTGGCCGGCGTGTGGCCGCTGGCCGGTTTCTTCAGCAAAGAGGAAGTCCTGGCCAGCGCGTTCGATAAGCAACCTGTGTTGTTCGGTCTGGCGATTGCCACTACTTTCATGACCGCCTTCTATATTTTTCGCGTCGTCTTTCTGGTTTTCGGCGGCCAGTACCGCGGCAGTCACGGGCCGCACGAATCTTCCAAAACCATGCTTGTCCCCATGGCACTGCTGGCAATTCCGGCAGTGGCCTCCGGCTGGCTAAATGCAAATGGCGGCTTCGAGCGCTTCCTCCAAGGCGGAGAGACACACGGATTCTGGCAGGGAATAACCGGCGTGCTGGCTCATCCCCTAACCTGGGTATCCCTGCTGGCAGCAGGCTCGGGTATATTCATTGCATACTCGATGTACATAAAAGTATGGGTTTCGCCTAACCGTATTAAATGGATATTCCGCTCGCTCTATGCCATCTTCACGCGCAAGTACGGGATGGATGAATTATACGAGAATCTGATTGCGGGCAACCTGCTTTATCGAGGGCTGTTTCAGGCTCTCCAGTGGCTGGATAAGGTTGTAATTGACGGAGCCGCCGACGGTATCGCTTTTGTCACAACCGGGGCCGGCCGCATGATACGGCGAATTCAAACCGGCCAGCTTCAGTTATACGGGATAATTTCTATTTTGGGAGTAGTAATTATAGTGCTTGTAGCATTGGTCAGAGGTTAGTTCGAGTAATGAACTTTAACTTATTATCACTAATAGTTTTCCTGCCGCTCGTGGGAGTCCTGGCGATTGCCTTGATTCCCCGTCTCTCATCAAAAGCGGTCAAATATTTGGCCCTGGTAGCCACGCTTTCTGTACTGGCTCTGGCTCTGTTACTACTTTTCTTCTTTGACCGCGGGGCGAGTGGCATACAATTCGAAGAGTTATATTCCTGGATACCGGCTATAAACGCTCATTATCATCTCGGGGTGGATGGCATCAGCCTGCCGATGGTGGTATTGACTGCTTTTCTGGGGCTCGTTGCCGTTCTTATATCCTGGAAGGTGGAAAACCGGGTCAAGGAATTCTTCATCTGGCTGCTGGTGCTGGAGAGCAGCATCCTGGGGGTTTTCTGCTCGCTCGACCTGCTCCTCTTCTTCGTCTTCTGGGAGATAGAGGTCATTCCCATGTATTTTCTCATCTCCATATGGGGCAACGGACGTAAGCAGTATTCCGCCACCAAATACGTCATATACACGCTGGCCGGCAGCGCCCTCATGCTGGCCGGAATAGTGAGCCTGTATTATGCCACCGACAGCCTTGATATGGTGGCGCTGGCGAACAATGGATACGCCATGGCGCAATCCGTACTGCCCGCTGCCCCCATCTTTTTCCTGCTGCTGGCGGGTTTTGCCGTCAAGTTGCCCGTCTTCCCGCTGCATACATGGCTGCCCGACGCCCACACCGATGCCCCTACCGCCGCCAGCGTTTTTCTGGCCGGCGCTCTCATCAAGATGGGGGGATACGGCATGATACGCCTGGTCAGCATCTTCCCGCCGGTTGCTCAACAATACGCCCCCATTCTGCTGGGGCTGGCCGTCACCGGCGTAGTCTACGGCGGCGCTATCACCCTGCGTCAGACCGACCTCAAGCGCCTCATCGCCTATAGCAGCATCAGCCATATGGGATTTGTGCTGCTAGGCATCTTCGCGCTGAGCCAGACGAGCCTGGTAGGCGCCAGCCTGCAGATGGTCAGTCACGGGCTTATCACCGGCCTGCTCTTCGCCGTGGCGGGTATCATCATGCACAACACACACGAACGCGACATCTCCAAGATGGGCGGCCTGGCGCGCCAGATGCCGGCAGCCTCCACCTTCTTCATCCTGGGCGGGCTGGGAGCCCTGGGGCTGCCTGCTACCAGCGGTTTTGCAGCCGAGTTTACCACCTTCCTGGGCAGTTTCACCAGCACTGAAGTCAGCGGGGTCAAGATCTTCGTTCTTGTAGCCCTCCTGGGCGTGCTGCTGGCGGCGGCCTATATATTATGGCTAATCCAGCGCGTTTTCTTTGGTCCTGTATTGCCCGTGTTCAACGAGGCGAAGGACGCGGATAAACTGCAAAAATTCTATTGTGGCATGTTCATAGCACTTATATTTTTTATCGGGATATATCCTTCCAGCCTCACTTCGATAATTCAGAATAGCGCCGCGGGCGTTATTAAATTACTGGGCGGTTAGAGGAGCTTTCATTGAATCTGGACTTACTGGGACCCGAAATCTGCCTGGCAATCACCGCCGTGGCTGCAATTGTTGCGGACCTACTTTTTAAACGTAAAGGGGCCGTTACGATAGCGAGCCTGGCAGGTATAGGTATCGCAACAGTACTCACCGTTTCCCTGCTGAATAAAAACCCGCAGACAATCGGAAATGGCCTGTTTGCCCTGGATAACTACGCGATATTCTTCACGTTGTTATTCCTGGGTCTGGCGTTTATGGTTATTCTGGCTTCCACGGATTATGTCAGCAGGATGAGCGATTTCCACGGTGAATTCCACGCGCTTATACTCACGGCCACCCTTGGAGCAATGCTAACCGCAGCGGCTACGGATATCATCTCCATACTGTTATCGGTTGAACTGACCGCCATATCCTTTTACGCTCTGGTTGGCTTCCTTAAGGATGGCAAAGCCAGCGAATCATCCCTGAAATATCTCCTGCTCGGAGCCGTCAATTCAGCCGTTCTTTTATACGGGCTGGCGATGGTCTTCGGTTTCAGCGGCTCGACGCGCCTCGCCGAGATAGCCCAGGCCGTCTCTAATATCCCGTCACAAGGCGCAGCCGGTAGCGCCGGTCTGATTTTCGGGCTGGCGCTGGTGGGTGCCGGATTCAGCTTTAAAATCGCCGCCGTGCCATTCCATATGTGGGCGCCCGATGTCTACGAAGGGGCACCCACTCCGATTACCCTTTATCTTTCGACGGCCAGCAAGATTGCCGGTTTCGCAATTTTGCTGCGCTTCCTACTGACCGGCTTTATCCAGCCGATGGCGCTCAGCCAGAACTGGGGCATTGCTCTGGCTGTAATCAGTGCGCTCACCATGACTTTAGGCAACCTGGTGGCCATACCTCAGACAAATATCAAACGCCTGCTGGCATATTCCTCCATTGCGCAAAGCGGCTACATGCTCATCGCGCTGGCCAGCCTGGGAATGACGGCAGCGGCCAGCAACACGATTCAAAGCAGCCTGCTGTTTTACATTCTGGCTTTCGCTCTGGCCGAAATAGCGGTTTTTGCAGTGGTTATTATCGTTTCACACAAGATAAACAACGACCTCATCGAGGGTTATGCCGGGCTGGCCAAACGCTCGCCGCTTCTGGCGGTTACCCTCACCATAGGGCTCCTTTCGCTGATGGGACTGCCGCCTATGGCCGGATTTATCGCCAAGTTTTATGTTTTCAGCCAGGCAGCGCGCAGCGGCCTCGGCTGGCTGGTGATAATAGCCGTCATCAACAGCGTCATTTCTGCCTATTACTACCTGCGCATTGTGAAAACCATGTGGATGGATGCTCCCGCCGGGGATGAGAGTATCTCATCGTCCTCCGCTCCCAAGCTGGCGCTCATTATCGCCTGCATCGGTATAGTCATACTGGGAATTGTTCCGGCCTTGATAACCAGAGCGACTGAATTTGGCTCACACCTCTTGTTACCCTAGAACATGCCTGAATTATCGCCACAGAAGGCCATACGGCTGATAGACAGCCATGCGCACCTGGATATGTCCCGCTTCGATGCCGACCGCGACGTAGTCATACAGCGAGCGACACAGGCGGGAGTGACCTCTATTATCAATGTGGGCATCGACCTCGCCTCAAGCCAAAAAGCCATAGAGATGGCACAGCGATACCCTACAGTTCTGGCCGCTGTTGGCATACATCCGCAAGAGGTTAAAAACATATCTGAAAATGAAATCGGCGCTCTCGCCGACCTCGCACGCAAGCCAGAGGTTGTAGCCATCGGCGAAATCGGACTGGATTTTTACCGCGATTACGCCCCGCACGAGCAACAAATCAAGGCATTAAAATGGCAACTGGCTCTGGCCGATGAAATGCAGCTACCTGCAATCATCCATTGCCGTCAAGCTGAGAAGGAAATACTAGAAGTTCTAACCGATTGGAGAGCAAGACACAGCTCCTCAACCAAATCCGCAGGTGTTATCCACTGTTTTAACGGAACTCTCAAGCTGGCAGAAAATTACCTTAATCTCGGGTTTTACATTTCTCTTGGAGCTTATATCGGCTATCCGTCATCCAGGGCTTTCCGCGAGGTAGTTAAACAACTGCCGACGGACAGGTTGCTCACTGAGACGGATTGCCCGTTTCTGCCTCCACAGAGCCATCGCGGACAACGCAACGAACCGGCTTATGTGGTGGAAATTGCAAAAGAATTAGCCAATATTAAAGAGATGAGACTAGAAGAGGTCTCCGCTCTTACTTCAGCCAATGCAGCGCGACTGTTCGGGATTCCTGATTTATCCAAATAAACGCGTCAGACCCTAAACGCCGACGGGCAAATATCGTTCAAAACGCAGATATCGCACTTCAGATTACGGGCGATGCAAACTGCCCTGCCGTGGTCAATCAACAGATAAGCGAATGACCCCCACTTTTCCTTGGGCACCTGTTTCATCAGGTCCTGCTCTATCTTAACAGGGTCTTCTTCATGGCTCAATCCCAGCCTGTTGGAAAGCCGGATGACGTGCGTATCAACGGCTATCCCTTCGGTCACACCATGGGCGTTGAAAAGCACCACATTGCCCGTCTTGCGCGCCACGCCCGGCAATGTGATAATCTCAGCCATCGTCTTCGGGACATTGCCGCCGAAGTCCCTGACTAATACCGTTGCGGCGCCCATGATGCTCTTAGCCTTGTTGTGATAGAAACCGGTCGATTTTATCAGGCCCTCCAGTTCCAAAACATCCGCATTGGCATAATCGGAGGCTGACTTATATCGGGCAAAGAGAGCGGGAGTGACCTTGTTCACGCCAACGTCCGTGCTTTGAGCGGAAAGAATAGTGGCTACCAAGAGCTCCAGCGGATTGGAAAAGTTGAGGGCTATCCGCGCGTGCGGATAAACCCTCTCTAATCTTTGCATGACTTCTATAGCATCATCCGCTCTGGTGACACTCATAAAACAACAGCTTTATCCCGTCCATTAGTATGGAAACAATAATGGATTCTTGGGGGTACTCCCGAGAGTCCAACCGACCGTCGGAGAGGATGATATTTTGCGGCGAAAGTTGCGGCTATTTACCGATCTTAAACATCTTGGTGCCGCATACCGGGCACACGCCCTGGGTGGCCGGGCGCCCGTTCTTCATGGTGATGGCTTTAGCACCTTTCATCTCCCTCTTGGTGCGGCATTTAACGCAATAACCCTGCATGGTGTTCCTCCTTGATAATACTTACCAATGAGCATAGCCATCCATAAAGCTAAAGTCAATAGTTTCAGGCACATTCACGGGCGTATAATATTATTTAATACGCCCCTCGACTGATATCCAATCGATATTCTTGAAAAAAGCGTCTATATATGCTGCGCGCTTGAGGCCGTAATCGAGCATAAATGCATGTTCGAAGACATCCATCACCAGAATAGGAACGCAGCCTGCCGGATGCCCTCCATCATGTTCGTTAATCCACTGGTTGAAAAACCTGCCGGACAGATTGTCATGGTATAAGATGGCCCAGCCAATGCCGCGCATGGAGCCGATAGCCCTGAAATCCTTCTCCCATGCCTCCAGACTGCCAAACTCGCCAGTGAGTTTCGTGGCCAGCTTGCCAGATTTGTCCAACATCGAGTTACCGCCCAGATTCTCAAAATAAAGCTCGTGCAGGCGCATGCCGTTGAACTCCCAGCCCAGCCGCCGCTTGAGTTCGGCGTACTGCGGAGTGGCAACCTGGTCGTCTTTGAGCATGCCAGCCAGCGCATCCATCACTTTGTTGGTATTGATCACATAACCCTGGTACAGAGTGAAGTGATTTGCAAGTAACGTGTCGCTGAAACCCGCCATCCCTGTTAACCTGGAATAATCTTTAGCCGCGTATGTCATTTTTGAGTCTCCTTTTTTCATTAATCTCAGCTTCAATGACCAATGTTAGCTTTAAAGCGTAAAATAATCATAAAATGGCCTCGAGAAAAGTTACAATATCATCACATTTATGAGTACAAATGGCTTGAGACATTGAATTCATAGTAGGCAAGCTCGATCGAGGATAAATGGAAAAGGGAGGTTTTCACCTCCCTTTTCAAAATCACATTATCAAACGCCTATCACTGCCGGCGCTCTTCCGTCCAGGGGTCCCCGTGGTTATGATAACCGGCACGCTCCCAGAATCCGGGATGGTCTTCCGCGCTGAATTCGATACCAGTCGCCCACTTGGCGCTCTTCCAGAAATACAGCCTGGGGACTATCAGTCTTACCGGGCCGCCGTGCTCGTCGGTCAGCGGTTTGTCGTCATGCGTGAAAGCGAAAAGCACATCTTCAGCCAAAAAATCTGAAAGTGGCAGGTTCGTGGTAAAGCCGCCTGCGCCATGCACGATGACAAACCTGGCTCCGGGTTTGATCTTAACAAGGTCAGCGACGGTTTTGGAACCTGGACCCTCCCACATATTATCCAGGCGCGACCAGGTGGTAACGCAATGTATATCCGAAAAGACTTTAAATTTTGGCAGCGCCGCGAATTCGTCGTAGCTCAATTTCAGATCTTTCTCAACCAGCCCGGAAATTGAGAATGTCCATTTATGGGTTTCTATGCGAGGCACATTCCCGTAATGCAGCACCGGCCAGTCTTTTACCGGGTGCTGTCCGGGCGGAACCCGGTTTGGACGCTTGGTATCCGAACTATAAATTACTTCCGGGCTTGCCATCCACAACCTCTTTCTAACAGCAACAACCCTTAGAGCCGCCAGTGCTGCTAGCCCCAAGGTACTTTTCAGGGTTCTTGTCGAAGGACTTTTTACAGCCTACGGCGCAGAAATAATACTTCTTGCCCTTGTATTCCGAGGTCGCCGCCGGTTTGGATTCATCCACCTTCATTTTACAAACGGGATCGATTGCTACAGCCATGTTGATTTACCTCCTATATAATATTATATATATTAAACCCTCGGCTTGTTCGGGTCAAAGCGGTTTCTCCGTGCGGTATAGTTGGTTTTCTTTCTCTGCTTGGAGCGAGTCCTCCCTTCGAAACGCGCGAATAGAACTATTTCTTCAATCTCCACAGTTTTACCCGTTGTATTTTCTCTTCACCATCGTAGTGACTGATGGTATAAGGATAATCATTGACAGGATAAAGACCCATACCGAACCGCCTATTCGGGCTACCCATGTATAGTCCCTTATCAGGGTGACAGTGAGAAATAAACCTGACGTTATCAGAGATACGCTGATGTAGATTAAGGCACTCACCAGACCAATCCTGGTTTTCATAGATATTCCCCTCCTTAATGACTAGCTACATGTTCCGGCACTCTACCAGACACGGGAGTCTTGCCCTGCTCATTACGCCGTATTTGCGGAATGTAGCCTCGCATGCGCAAGGTATTCATAGTTACAGATATTGAACTGGTAGCCATCAGGAGAGCCGCAAGTTCAGGGCTCACCATTTGAGCAAAGAAAGGGTAGAGCAGTCCTGCCCCGATGGGAATAGATAGCATGTTATAGCCAAAGGCCCAGAATAAATTCTGTTTTATCAGACGCAGAGTCTGACGGCCTATTTGCAGGGCAGCCACCACGTCCAAAAGATCGTCTTTAACCAAAATGACCTGCCCTGTCTCCTTGGCTACATCTGTGCCTGAGCCAATAGCAATGCCTACGTCAGCTTGAGCAAGTGCCGGGGCGTCATTAATACCGTCGCCGACCATAGCCACCTTCAACCCCTCCGCCTGAAGTTTCTTCACCTCATTAGCCTTATCTTCCGGAAGCACCTCCGCCAGCACGCGGTCGATGCCTACCTGCTTTCCGATAGCCTCAGCAGTGCGGCGATTGTCTCCTGTTATCATAGCCACCCGGATGCCCATGCGATGCAATTCTTTTACTGCTATGGCAGAGGTTTCTTTGAGAGTGTCCGCTACCGCTACAATACCTGCCAGCTTCCCGTTCACAGCCACAAACATGGCTGTTTTGCCTTCACCCGCGAGACGCTCTGCCTCGGGCAGCTGCTTTTCAAGGTCAATGTTCCGCTCTGTCATCAACTTCCTGTTGCCCAGCAGTATATTATGGCCGTTTGACACGGCTTCGATTCCATGTCCGGGGATAGCATTAAAGCTCTCGGCGACCTGTTCTTTTAAGCCTCGATTTTTGGCACCTCGAACAATGGCCTCGCCCAGCGGATGCTCGGAGTTTTTCTCGGCCGCCGCCGCCAGCTGGAGTACTTCGTCCTCGGTCAGATTGCCTGCAGCCAGAACATCGGTCACCGCAGGCTCGCCTCTGGTGAGCGTACCCGTCTTATCGAAGATAACAAACTTGATTTTGGCGGTATTCTCGATAGCTTCGGCCCCTTTGAATAGTATGCCGTACTCTGCCCCCTTGCCGCTTCCTGCCATGATTGCGCTGGGCGTAGCGAGCCCTACGGCGCACGGGCATGAGATGATGAGCACGGTCACTGACGTGAGCAAAGAGAAGCCGAATACTCCCATTCCGGCCAGAACGTAAGGGGTAAGTATCAGCCGACTCTCCGGGACAAACCATAGACCATAGCCTATGAAAAACCAGAACAAAAATACGATGAGTGCCAGGGCGTGGACGCCCAGAATGAAATTCCCGGCAACCTTGTCCGCCAGTTTTTGAATTGGGGCTTTGGTTGTCTGAGCATCCTCCACCAGCTTGATAATCTGGGCCAGCGCCGTGTCTTTACCCACTCGGGTAGCTTTGAAACTGAAGGCTCCCGTCTTATTGATGGTGCCCCCGATCACCTCATCATCCGCCTTTTTCTCAACGGGCATGCTTTCGCCGGTAATCATTGACTGGTCAACTGAAGAGTATCCCTCGAATACTTTACCATCCACAGGGATAGCCTCTCCCGGACGGACCTGCAGCAGGTCATTTATCTGGACCTCCTCGGCAGGAATCTCCACGGCCTGTCCATCCCTTATTACTCTGGCCTTTTTTGGCTGGAGTTTCATCAGCCGCCGGATAGCCTCTGAAGTGCGCCCCCTCGTAATTGCCTCCAGGTAGCGGCCCAAGATGATAAAGGCGGTGAGCAGAACTGCGGCTTCGTAAAAGGTCGCTTCCCTGCCACCAAAGCCAGCGTCAGGCCAGAAAGTATTGATAACGGCGATGAGATAAGCGGCACCGATACCGGTAGCGTAGAGCAGGTTCATATCGGTCAGGCCACGTTTCAACCCGTTCCAGCTGTTGACAAAGAATTGTCTGCCCGGGCCGAAAACGATAGGCGTGGTCAGGAAGAATAGGAATACCTTGTTGTTCATCCACGCCGGTATTATTCTGGGTAAAAACCAATAGGGCTGGAAAGTACCCAACATCACCAGCAAGCCGACCGACCAGGCGATTATCAGATTGATGCGCTGGCGGCGTATCTCCTGCTGGCGCACTTCCTTTTCCCTGTCCAGGGCATCCTGCCCCTCCGTTCGTTCCTCCGCGCTGTAGCCGAGCGCCTTTATCGCTTTTATTATCTCAGAGAGTTGTGTTATCGTTGGCTCGTATTCAACGCGAGCGGTGCCCGCAGCCAGGTTGACCACAACCTTATACACGCCCGACAGACCACCCACTGCCTTCTGGGCGTTAGCAACGCACGATGCGCAGGTCATGCCAGTTACTCGCAGACTTGCAATACTCAAGATAACTTCATATCCTATATCATCTACTGCCTTTTTGATGCTCGAAAGGGATGCTTGCGATGGGTCATATTCGACAGATGCCTTACCCGTGGCCAGATTGACTACGGCTGTCTTTACGCCGCGCACTCCTTTGAGAGCTTCCTCAACATGAGCTACACAGGAAGCGCATGTCATACCGCCAACAGATATAGTAATTTTCTTCAAGCTTATATTATCAGTCATTCTGAATCTCCCTTCAGCACTTGCATCCAACTTCTAAACTGGCGCAGATCATTTCGCTTATATCCAAACTGGTTTTTTGAGCCTTGCCGCCCTGTGATTTTCAGCCATCAAAAATCTCCGGGTTTGTATCACTCTCCAAAAAAACAACCCCGGGATTAGCGTTCCATAGCCTTACGAATTGTAGCCATGAGCTCCTTAATATAATCATCCCCTCGCCGTTCCCGAATCGCATCAGAGACACAACCTTCTATATGACTTTGAAGTATTAACAACGCCACCCTATCGGCAGCAGAGGAAAGCGCATTTAATTGTTGAACAATGTCAATGCAGTAGCGCTCCTCTTCAATCATCTTTTCAATACCTTTGGCCTGTCCTTCAATCAGCCTCATTCTCGTCTTAAGAGAATTCTTTCCCTGTGTATAGCGGTAATGGGTAACTTCTCTACTATTTGGCATTTCAATACCCCTGCTTTGTTCCGAAAGGTATACTATATACTAGTATATAGTATACCTTTCGTCAAGTCCCTATCCAACCTATCGGATGTCCAACACGGCTACGACTTACCGTTTGCCTGCATCAAGTCTGAAATTCCCATTTTGAACTGTTTTACGGCAATTTTATTTTCTCACAATACGCCAATAGGCGTATATTTAGCTTGACAAGACGCCAGTAGCCAATTAAAATATGGCAAATTTTTATTTTATTAGTATAATTGCATGAGTCTACATTTATTACGGCAATATACGGCAAGACCCATCAAGGAAACTTAAGGTAAGGCGTGAAGCCGTGCCTGAGTAAATATTTTTAAGGAGAGCTATGGAAGACAAATCACAGGCCCTTTTCTGCTCGGTGCAATCACAGCTGGACGATATAGGCACCATGCTCAAGCTAGATGCCGGCACCAAAGCCTTCATCCGCCAGCCGATGAAGGAACTCACCGTCTCTATTCCGGTCAAAATGGACAGTGGTGAAACCAGGGTTTTCACCGGCTTCCGCATCCAGCACAACAATGCCCGCGGCCCATACAAGGGCGGCATCCGCTTCCACCCTGAAGAGACAGTGGACACGGTGCGCTGTCTGGCTACCTGGATGTCTCTCAAGTGCGCCGTGGTCGGCATCCCGCTGGGCGGCGGCAAAGGCGGCATCATCTGCAACCCCAAGGAATTTTCGGCAGGCGAGATGGAAAGACTCTCCCGCAGCTACGTGCGCCAGATATGGGAGCTGGTCGGCCCCGACCAGGACATCCCGGCGCCCGATGTCTATACCACCCCGCAAATAATGGCCTGGATGATGGACGAGTATTCCAAGATAAAGGGATACGGCAATCCCGGCATGATAACCGGCAAGCCCATTTCCGTGGGTGGGTCGCTGGGACGTGGCGACGCCACTAGTCGCGGCGGCATGTACACCATCATCGAGGCCGCCAAACATCTCAAAATGACACTCAAGGGAGCCAAAGTAGCCATCCAGGGCTACGGCAATGCCGGCTCCTTCGCCGCTCAACTGCTCAATGAAGATACCGGCTGCACCATCGTGGCCGTGAGCGACTCCAGGGGCGGCATCTACAGCGCCAAGGGGCTCGACCCCCGCAAGGTGCTGGCGCACAAGGAAAAGACCGGCTCGGTGGTCAATTTCGCCGGCGCCAAGAACATCACCAATGAAGCCCTGCTGGAGCTCGACGTGGATATCCTGCTGCCATCAGCCCTGGAGGGCGTCATCACCGCGGACAACGCCAAGAACATAAAAGCCAAGATTATCGGCGAGCTAGCCAACGGCCCGACCTCCGCCGATGCCAATGAAGCCCTCTACAAAAGGGGCATCATGGTCATCCCTGACATTCTGTGTAATGCCGGCGGGGTTACTGTGTCCTACTTCGAGTGGGTGCAGGGCCTGTACCACTTCTGGTGGAATGAGACCGAGGTACGCCAGAAACTGTCCGAGGTAATGACCAAGGCCTTCAAGGATGTCCTGGCTGAGTCGCTCAAGCGCAAGATCAGCATGCGCAAGGCCGCTTACGTGGTGGCCGTCGGGCGCATCGCCGAGGCCATGAAACTGCGCGGCTGGGTGTAACCGGTTTTATAAAGGGAACGCTTTTGTGAGAGACATGGAAAGCCGAGTGACGGTGGACGAGAGCCGCCAGGTAGCCAGGGAGAAAATGGCCATTCTGCGCATACTGGCCAATTCGCCCAAAGCCATGGGCAGCAAGGTCATCGCGCGCCTGCTCCGGGACGAGTACGGCATCGAGCTGTCCGAGCGCGCCGTGCGCTATCACCTGGGGCTGCTGGATGAACGCGGCCTTACCTCCAAGGTGAGCCGGCGCGACGGCCGTCAGGTGACCGAGCTCGGCATGGAAGAGATGGGAAACGCCCTGGTGAGCGACAAGGTGGGCTTCGTCATCGACAAGATAGAGCTGCTGGCCTATCAGACCACCTTCGACCCGCGCAAGCTCACCGGCCAGCTACCCATCAACTTTTCCCTCTTCCCCCGGGAAAACTTCAAGGCGGCGCTCAAAGCCATGGCTCCGTGCTTCCAGGCAGGCATATGCGTCAGCGACCTGGTGGCTGTGGCCGAGGAAGGATATAAGCTGGCGGGTATCACCATACCGGCGGGACAGGTGGGTTTCGCCACCGTTTGCAGCATCGTCATCAACGGCGTGCTGCTCAAGGAAGGCATCCCTATGGACTCCCGTTTCGGCGGCATGCTGCAACTCAACAACCGCAAACCCTGGCGTTTTTCCGACCTGATACAGTATTCCGGCTCATCGCTGGACCCGTCGGAAATATTCATCGCCGGGCGCATGACCAGCATAGGCCAGGCGGTCAAGTTAGGCGACGGCAAGGTGCTGGCCAACTTCCGCGAGATACCGGCCATGTCGCTCTCGCTGGCGGAGAAGCTCTTCGCACGGCTCAAGAAAGCCGGCATCAACGGGCCGCTGGCGCTGGGCGAATCCGGCAAACCCGTATGCGAGGTGCCGGTGGGACTGAACAAGGTCGGCGTGGTGCTGGCCGGAGGGCTTAACCCGGTGGCCGCCGCCGTCGAGGCCGGATGCCCCGTCTCCAACAAAGCCATGAGTCGCGTCATCGAGTTTGCGGATCTCAAAAGCTTCTGGGAAATCTAACCGGCTCGTTAGAGTTTCATTATAGAGGAGTCCGCCTGGAGCGGACTCCTCTTTTTCATCGGGTAAATGGGAGTAAATGCAAAAGTTCAGAAACATATTGGACTCTCTGGGAGGTGAAGATGGGGAGTCCGGATGAAGCAAATCTATGTAGAAAGTTATTACCGGAGCGGCTAT
>QZJY01000012.1 GCA_003597995.1 Dehalococcoidia bacterium | reverse complement strand
CGTGGTCGCGGCAGGCCAGGCGCCAACCCTGCTTGACCTCCGCATCGCCCAGCGCTTCCAGTTCGACGGCGTCGGGAAACGGCGGATAGGCGAGATAGCGTACACGGCACCGTCCGCAAGCGCCCCGGCCGCCGCAGTCGGCGCGCAGAGCATACCCGGCGCGGCGCAGGCGCTCCAGGAGGGTGCCCGATCCGCGCGGCAGCAGGATTTCCCCGCGGGCCGCCGGGCGAAGTGGATTTTCGTTTTCTTCCCTGGGCACTTTCCGGTCTCCGGAATACGTTTTTTCCGCTACCCCGGCCGCCATGCCGGCGTCATTCTCCTAACCTCCTGAAACCGGCGGTGTTCCCGGGCGCGCCGGATGCAGGGCTGTTCAAGGCAACGCGGAACCATCAGGGTGAACCATGAGAACTGCCGTCCTCACCGGCTTGCTGCTCCTGATCCTGCACACGGCCGGCCACTCCCAGGGCAAGGAAGACTGGCCCCCCTTCGACCCCAAGAACCCTCCACGCGGCGTGGATATCTCCAATATCGCCCGGGCCAACCGCACCCACCGCAAGGGCAACCTGTGGATCACGGTGACCAACTGGGGTTTCATCGGCAACTTCAACCAGGGATCGGCCATGGCCATGGCCGACCCGGAGTATCCCGGCTTGTGGGCGCCGCAGTGCGAATATCCGGGCAATTCCAACGTGCAGTATCTTTACCAGGGCGGATTGTGGGTGGGCGCCCTGGTGCAGGAGGGGGGATTCGAATTCCCCCGCGTCTCCATCGGCACGGCCGGATGGGTGGAGGGCCATGAATTCCAGCCTGGCGCGGAAGGGGGCCTGCCTCTGGAAGAGCACGGCATCCTGGAACGGTCCACCATACCCAACAACTTCAACCGCCTGGGCGAAGCGGTGTATCACCCGGAGGCCATCGCCGAACAGGACTTCATCGCCGTCTACTGCGACACCTTACGGGAGTCCTTCTGGGTGCAGGACGACGTCATTGACGGCCCCCATTTCCCCCTGGGCATCCGGGTGGAACAGCGCTCCTACTCCTGGTCCTACAACTACGCCCAGGAATTCATCCTGATTGATTACGTGGTCAAGAACGTCGCGTCGAATTTCCTGAAGAACGTCTACGTGGGGTTCTACATTGACGCCGACGTAGGCTGGGAAGGCGAGGGGCTGATCAAGGACGACGACGTGTGCGGCTTCCAGCAGTGGTACTACTACGATCGCATCCTGCCCGACGGGAGTACGGTGCCGGACTCGCTGATCATCAACACCGCCTGGATCGCCGATAACGACGGCCGGCCCCTGGACGTGGCGTCGGGGTCCGATTTCACCTGCCCGGCGGTGACGGGCGTGCGGGTGGTGCGCGCCCCCAACCCCCGGCTGCGCACCTCGTTCAACTGGTGGATCCGCAACCCCAACCCCGGCCTGGACTACGGCCCGGCCTGGATTGACGACGGCTCCCCCGCCGGCTGGACTGACATCTGGGGCACGCCGGAAGGCGACGCCCGCAAGTACTTCGTGCTGTCCAACGGAGAATTCGACTTCGACCAGGTGCACGTCAACGACGCCGACTGGATCCGTGCCCATCCCCAGCGGATTCATGACCCCGCCACCGGGGCGCTGCTGGAAGAGCACGACTGGAAGCTCGAAAACGTGGCTGAGAACGCCACCGACATCGCCAACGGATTCGACACCCGCTACATGATCTCCTGGGGGCCGCTGGGCATCTTTGACCACCAGGACCCTTCCGGCAACGACGTTTACCGCTTGAATCCGGGCGAAGAGTTCCACATGACCGTGGCCTACGTGGCCGGATCCGGCTTCCACGACGTGCAGCATCCCCAGGAGAACCCCGAGGTCATCGACCCGGAAAAGTTCAACTTCGCCAATTTGCGCTATAACGCCGCCTGGGCGGCGCGGGTGTACGACAACGAGATGCTGGATTCCAACGGCGACGGCTGGTACGGCGAAGACACCGGGACGGATCTGCTCTACGCCCGGGACATCGGCGATTCCGTGATCTACTTCGGGCAGTTCATTGATTATTACCCCGGGCCGGACGCCGACGGCAGCGAGCGCAACGGACGGCTGGACCCCGGCGAGGACGAGATCTGGCGGCCGGAATTCGTCTACGACGCCCGCTATGGGCAACTGAACCTGGGCTACACCCGCTACAATAATGTGCTGGACCCGGGCGACGGCATCCCCGACTTCAGGGGCCCGCCTCCCCCGCCCATCCCCGAGCTGTCCTATGCGCTGACCCGGGACGACGTCATCCTGCGGTGGAAGGCCAATGCCGAGGACCCGGGATACTACGACCCCTTCTCCGGCGCCCAGGACTTCGAAGGCTACCGCATCTACGTGTCCAACACCGGCCTGGAGTACGATTTCCATATCATGGCGGAATTCGACAAGGTGGACTTCGCCTACTACTCGGCTACCGATTCCCTGGCCACGCACCCGGACGCCCGCACCAACGCGCCGGCGGACACCATCATCAACTCCATCCAATTGTACCGCCAGCCGGTGGGACAGAACACCGGTCTGGAGGCCATCCGGGAATCGGATTCGACCTACACCTACGTCATCCATGATGCGCACCCCTGCTATCCGCGGTATTATGCGGTCTGCGCCTTCGACTATGGCGATCCGCGGTCCGGCACCGAACCGCTGGAAACGGCCCGCAACGCCAACGCCATCTACCTGGCTCCCGCCGGCGACCCTGCCGGCGAGGTTAAAGTGGTACCCAACCCCTATCGCGCATACCAGGATTACACCGCCACGTATTCCGGCGGGCTGGCTTGGGAAAACCAGGACGACGGCACGCCGGAATTCTTCCCCCAGACCGACCGCCGCCTGGAGTTCATCAACCTGCCGGCGGAATGCCTGATCCGCATCTACACGGTGGCCGGAGACATGGTGCAGGTGATCCCGCATTCCTCCCAGACGTCGAACAGCCTGGGCGATCCCAACATCCACTGGACCAGCCTGAATTCGGAAAGCTGGGACCTGAACACCCGCAACGGTCAGCAGGTGGTCTCGGGGCTCTACCTGTTCAGCGTCGAGGACCGGACGCCCGGCAACCGGGGCAAGATCAAGGTGGGGAAATTCGTGGTGATTCGGTAGCGGGTGGCATTTGGCTGCTGGCTGCCGGCTGGTCACCGATTCATCTCATAACACTAATAAAACCAAGGATAACCTTGACCGCCGTACGCAAACATGACGCGCGCCGGGTGATCATCTGGGTGAGCACGGCGCTGCTGTTCAATCTGGGCATCCTGCTCTTCTGGGATCAACTGGTCCAGGCCGGCATACCCTTCATCCGCGGCGACGCCACCGCCCGCCAGAAGGCATTGGAATTCCTGACCGGGTACCTGATCGAGTACTCGCTGTCAGTGGACAACCTGTTCGTGTTCATCATGATCTTCAGCTACTTCGGGGTGAACACGATTCAGCAACACCGGGCGCTGAACTGGGGCATCGCCGGAGCGGTGGTGTTCCGCATGATTTTCGTCGTTTTCGGGGTGGCCCTGATCCACCTTTTTCACCAGGTGATCTACGTCTTCGGGGCGCTGCTGCTGTGGAGCGCCTGGCGCATGGCCTTCTCTGAGGAGAAGGAGGTCGATCCGGACAAGGTGCCCCTGGTGAAGTGGTTCCGCAAAATTTTCCCCGTCACCCGCAATTACGTGGACAACAAATTCTTCGTGCGGGGCAAGGGGGGCATCATGGCCACGCCGCTGTTCCTGGTGGTGCTGGTGGTGGAAAGCTCCGACATCATGTTCGCCATTGACTCCATTCCCGCCATCCTGGCCATCACCCAGGATCCCTTTATCGTTATTACCTCCAATATCTTCGCCATCCTGGGGCTGCGGTCGCTGTACTTCCTCCTGGCCGGTATCATGAACCTGTTCCGCTTCCTGAAGACCGGAGTGGCGGTGATCCTGGCCTTCGTCGGACTGAAGATGCTGCTGATGGAATTGGTCCACATACCCACGCTGCTTTCCCTGGGCGTCATCGTCACCATCCTGACCCTATCCATCCTGGCTTCCCGGTTGTTCCCGGCTCCGGGGCCGCCGGCGCACGTTCCGCCGGAGGAATGAAACCGCTCCGACTCCGGCGCTTTCCCCGGCACGAAATGCCTCTGAGAATCTTAAAAATGTCAGGTTGAGTAAAATTTCACTTGATTTCCGGGCCAAAAAGATTTACCTTACTGGATGGTTGAAATGGCCATCGGGATTCGTCAGGGCGTCAGGTCTCGCCGCTGATGGTGGTAAAGCATAGAATCGTTCACCACTGCACTGGCTTACCTGCCTCCCGCGGCTAGGACCTGACGCGCCACCGGTGGACGAGGCGGGGGAGGCGTCAGGTCTCGCCGCCTTCCCGATCCCCTGGCGTACCATTCACCACTGCCGAGATTTACCATTATCCCGCGGCTAGGACCTGACGCCACGCCGGATCTAACCGGGTTTGCCGTTACACCTACCCTGAAAAGGGCCTTTTCCATCATGATCCTCGGTACTGGGACGGATCTCCTGGACGTTTCCCGCATGGAGCGGGATCTGGAAGAGAAGGACGGGCTGGCCGACAAGCTGTTCACTCCGGCAGAAATCGGCTACTGCCGGAGCATGCGCCATCCCGCCCAGCACTTCGCCGCGCGGTTCTGCGCCAAGGAGGCGTTCTTCAAGGCGCTGGGCACGGGGTACCGCGGCGGCCTGGCCTGGCACGAGGTGGAAGTCCGCCGCAACGTCCTGGGCCGCCCGGAACTCCACCTCACCGGCAAAGCCCTGGAGGCGGCGCAAAACCTGGGGGCCCAACATCTGCACCTGTCCCTGTCGCACACCCGCCAACTGGCCCTGGCGATGGTCATCCTCGAATCGTAGTCAGACATCCATAGATAAAATCACGGGGAGTGGCATGAGCAACATCGGATCGTATGAAGAGCGCCTCGCCGGCTTCGACTGGTCCATCTCCGAACAGGAATTGGACTACCAAAAAGGCGACAAGATCAATATCGGCTGGTACCTGAGCGACCGCAACTGCCAGATGGGGAAGGCCGACAAGCTGGCCTTGATCTGGGAAGACTACCAGGGCAACGTCAAGACCTACACCTTCAACGACATGCGGGTGCTGACCAATGTCTGGGCCGCCCACCTGCAGTCCCTGGGACTGAAGCCCGGCGACCGCATCTGCATCTTCATGGATCGCGTTCCCGAGCTGTACTTCTCCTTTCAGGGCATCCTGAAGATGGGGGGGATTGCGCAGCCGCTGTTTTCTGCCTTCGGGGACGAGTCCCTCTACACCCGGCTGGAAAACGCCAAAACCGCCGCCATCCTGACCCAGAAGAAGCACGCTCCCAAGGTGCGCAAGATCCTGAACCAACTGCCCGACCTGAAGCACATCGTGGTGGTGGACGCCGATGAAGGCACCGTGCTGAAGGATCGCGAGACGGCCTTCAACATGGAGAAGGCGCCGCGGGTGGAACAGTTCGAGATCTATCCTGCCACCGCCGAAACGCCCTCCGTGCTGCACTACACCTCCGGCACCACCGGCCAGCCCAAGGGCGCTCAGCACGTGCACTATTCCCTGATCTCGCAATACCTGACGGCCAAGTGGGTGCTGGACCTGCAGCCGGATGACATCTACTGGTGCAACGCCGATCCGGGCTGGGTCACCGGCACATCCTACGGGATCATCGGGCCATGGGCCAACGGCGTCACCCAGGTGGTGCTGGATTCCGGCTTCAACGCGGAGCGCTGGTATGCCACCATTCAGAAGCACAAAATTACCGTATGGTATTCAGCCCCCACCGCCATCCGCCTGCTGATGCGCGAAGGATTCGAGGCCGTGCGCAAGTACGACTTAACCTCTCTGCGCCACCTGGCCAGCGTGGGTGAACCGCTGAACGCCGAGGCGGTGATCTGGTCCCAGGAAGCGTTCGGCAAGCCCTTCCACGACACCTTCTGGCAAACCGAAACCGGATCCATGGTCATCACCAACTACCCCGGCATGCCGGTCAAGCCGGGCAGCATGGGCAAGCCGTTCCCCGGCATCACCGCCACGGTGGTGGATCCCAAGACCTTCGAGCCGGTCCAGACGCCGGGCACGGTGGGGCTGATCGCTCTGAAGCCGGGCTGGCCGTCCATGTTCCGGAGCTACTGGAACAATCCCACGGTGTACCAGAACAAGTTCAAGAACGGCTGGTATCTGTGCGGCGACCGGGCCAGCATTGACGCCGAAGGGTACTTCTGGTTCGTGGGACGCGACGACGACGTGATCAACACCGGCGGGCACCTGGTGGGGCCGTTCGAGATCGAATCGGCGCTGCTGGAGCACCCGGCGGTGGCCGAATCGGCGGCGGTGGGCAAGCCCGACCCGGTGAACATGGAGGTGGTCAAGGCCTTCGTGGCTCTGAAGCCCGGCTTCACCGTGGATTCGGATCTCGAGCTGGAGATCATGAACTTCATCCGCAAGAAGCTTTCGCCGCTGGCCATGCCCCAGGAGATCGAGTTCGTGCAGTCCCTGCCCAAGACCCGCAGCGGCAAGATCATGCGCCGCATCCTGCGAGCCAAGGAATGGGGCGAACCGATCGGCGACACTTCCACCCTGGAAAACGAATGAAGCGAATCTCTCGCAAAGACGCAAAGACGCAAAGAAGTTCTCTTTGTTGTCTTTGCGTCTTGCGGGGATATGATTTTCGGATATTATATGGCGTAAAGAAGAGTACCGCGATATTCAATTGGGCCGGAAATGACTGAAAACGAAATTGCAGAAATCGTGGTGGATTGCTGCTATAAAGTCCATTCCAGGCTCGGACCCGGATTATTGGAGTCCGTTTATGAAGAAGTTTTGGCGTACGAATTGGCCAAACGCCACCTCAGAGTCAAGAGACAGGTGGGCATACCGGTGATTTATGATGAAGTGCGTATGGATCTGGGTTTTCGCGCTGATATTATCGTGGAAGACAAATTTCTGGTTGAACTTAAATCTGTTGAAAACTTAACCAACACACATTTAAAACAGGCGCTAACATATATCCGGCTGTTGGATTATCGCTTGGGTTTGCTGGTGAACTTCAATGAAGCCATGATCCGGGATGGCCTCCGTCGTGTGGCCAACAAACTGCGTCAATAATTCATGTTCTTTGCGTCTTTGCGTCTTCGCGAGAAATAAATCCTTTCCTTCATTTAAATCGATCCACCAAATTTGGGAGTAATCCATGGATGACATGCACAAAACGGTGCTGGACTATGTCCGCCGCGAATACCTGGAAGAAGACGACGACCGGGAAGTGAACGAGGATACCAAGCTGATCTCCGGCGGCATCGTGGATTCCTTTTCCATGGTGTCCCTGAAGCGGTTCCTGGAAAAGAAATACAACATCCAGATCCCCGACGCGGACGCCAGCCCCGAAGCCTTCGACACGGTCAACAGCATCGTGGTTCTGGTCCACCGCTTCCAGAATAAGTGAGCTTGCCCGGTGGGCGGCTCCTGGGGATTGCGGCCCTCCTCCTGCTGACCGTGCACGCCCATCCCGAGGCGGCAAGCCAGGAGAGAATCGTTGACGCCTTTCCCGTCGGGGACCTGTTCCGGCCGATTCTGGCCGATCCCAAGCAGCCGCGCTTTTCCGGCAGTTACCTGTGGTATGATTCCAACACCCTGGGTTCGCACGTCGCCGCCGTGGCCTTCGGGGAAAGCTTCGGCCTGCTGCGATTCCCCCGCCTGTTTCAGGGGGAATTTCAGATCAGCATCGCTGCGGGAGTCTTCGCCCAGCTCGACCTGCACCTGCCCGCCACCTCCCTGGTCAACGCCGATTACCTGGTCGGCTTGCCCTTCACCTGGCGGCGCGGGGATCTCAGCACCCGGCTGAGATGGTATCATCAGAGTTCCCACCTGGGGGACGAATACCTGCTGGCATCTCAGCCCGAACGGCTGGATTTAAGCTTCGAGGTGGTCGAGCTGCTGCTCTCCTGGGAATCCCGGGGGGCGCGGCTGTTCGGCGGCGGGGAGTTCATTTACAACCGCGAGCCGGAGGACCTGAAACGCGGCCTGGCCCATGCGGGCGTCGAGTACCGCCATCCCCGGCCGCTGTTCCGGCTGGGGGAAACGGCGACCGCGCACTGGGTGGCCGGCCTGGACGTCAAATCCTGGGAACAGGACAACTGGGCGGGGGGCTGGAGCCTGGCCGCGGGGGTGGAATGCTGCCCCACGGCCACCACCCGCGCTCCCTTCCGGCGGCGCGCCTTCACCGCAGTCTACTACCACGGATTCAGTCCCTACGGCCAGTTCTTCGACGAAGATGTCACCGCTTTCGGGTTCAGCGTGCAATTCAACCTTTGAATGTAATACAGCGGATTGGGATAGATTCCCTCCGCGCCCGGAAATGAATTCCCGGGCGGGGTGAGATGAAATAGTCTCACCATCCAATTTCTCTAACTCTTCCGACGGAGGCCATCATGGCATACAGCGACAAGGCCCGCGCGTCCTACCAGACCGAACTGGCGGCGCTGCAGGAGGCCGGCCTGTTCAAGCAGGAGCGCTACATCCACGCTCCGCAGGGCGCCGAAATCGAAGTCGAATTTCCTCCCGGCGCGCCGGTCAAGCACGTCATCAACCTGTGCGCCAACAACTACCTGGGCCTGTCCAGCCATCCCGAGGTGGTCCAGGCGGCGCACGCGGGGCTGGATCACCGCGGCTACGGCATGTCCAGCGTGCGCTTCATCTGCGGGACGCAGGACATCCACCGCCAGCTCGAGAAGAAGCTGACGGAATTCCTGGGCACCGAAGACACCCTGCTGTTCCCTTCCTGCATGGACGCCAACGCCGGCGTGTTCGAAGCCATCCTGAACGACCAGGACGTGATGATTTCCGACCGCCTGGTGCACGCTTCCATCGTGGACGGCATGCGGCTGTGCAAGGCCATGACGGATACCTTCAAGCACAGCGACATGGGGCACCTGGAAGAGAAGCTGCAGGAACACCAGGACAAGCGCCAGCGCATGATCATCACCGACGGCGTATTCAGTATGGACGGCGACGTGGCCAAGCTGGACGAGATCGTGGCCCTGGCCGAGAAGTACGACGCCATGATCATGCTGGACGATTCCCACGCCTCCGGGTTCATGGGCAAGACGGGGCGGGGCACGCACGAATTCCGGGGCGTGTTCGGCAGGATTGACGTCATCACCACCACCTTGGGCAAGGGGCTGGGCGGCGCCTCCGGCGGGTGCGTATCGGGCCGCCGGGAACTGGTGGAAATGTGCCGCCAGAAGGCCCGTCCCTACCTTTTCAGCAACACCGTGGCTCCGGTGATCGTGTCGGCCTCCCTGAAGGTGCTGGACCTGGTGTTCCAGACCACCGAACGCCGCGACAAGCTGGAATGGAATACCTTCTACTGGCGCAAGCTGTTGCAGGAAGCCGGCTTTGACATCAAGGAAGGGGAAAGCCCCATCGTGCCGGTGATGCTGTACAACGCCAAGCTGGCCCAGGACGTCTCCCGCGACCTGTTCGCCGAAGGGATCTACGTGGTGGGCTTCTTCTTCCCGGTGGTGCCCAAGGGCGCGGCGCGCATCCGCACGCAGCTTTCGGCGGCGCACGACAAGGAGCACCTGGACGCGGCCATCGCCGCCTTCCGCAAGGTGGGCGAAAAGTACGGCATTCTGGGGCTAGGCAAGAAGGAGATTATCGCCAAGTACGGGATGTAAAAGGCGGCTGGCTGTTGGCTGTTGGCTGTTGGCTTTTCGACGACGGGGCGCGAGGGTTCGCGCCCCGTGATTTTTTTGGTGATTGAAAAGATTTTGCTTGACTTTGAAGGAATTGTGGAGTATATTTGGGAGGAACGGGGTTTAAAGTGTTTGCGAGATTAATATGACTACAAAGCTCGGATAATACAACCAGAGGAGAGAAAAATGGAATATACAAAGTTTGAGCGCATCAGTATTAAAAATCACCCCGAACTAAATGAGCGTTGGGTTCAGGATAGAATAGCTGAGGACCCCGCTATACTTGGTTTAGGAGATGTAATACTAAAAGATAAGGAAAGAATTCAGCCACGAGCTGGCCGTCTAGATCTATTATTCCAGGAAGAAGATTCCAATAGAAGATATGAAGTTGAGATACAGCTTGGTTGCGCTGACGAAAGTCATATTATTCGTACTATAGAGTATTGGGATTATGAAAGAAAACGATATCCGCAGTATCAACACACCGCTGTAATTGTGGCTGAAGATATAACTAGCAGGTTCTTAAATGTAATAAGCCTATTTAACGGAATGATTCCTTTAATGGCGATTCAAATGAGTGCATTAAGACTTAACAATAATTTAGGTTTGATGTTTACGACGGTAATAAGTCAATTATCCTTGGGATTAGTCGATGAAGATGAAGAAACGCTGGAAGTAACTGATAGAGCTTATTGGGAAAATCGCGAAACAAAGAGAACGGTTGCAATGGCTGATGAATTCCTTGAAATTGCAAGAGAATTAGATAGCTCATTGGAATTGAAATACAATAAATTCTACATAGGACTTGCAAGGAATGGCCATCCGAGCAATTTTATTATCGTACGCCCGAAGAAGGGATTTATTCGATTTGAACCGCGTCTAAAGAACTCACTAGAAACTCAAGAACGGCTGGAAAATGCCGGTTTAGATGTGATGGATTATGATACTCGTTGGGGGCGATACCGAATTCGGTTGAAGCCTGGAGAAATTGAGAAGAATAAAATCATCATCAAGCAAGTCATGAAAGAAGCATACGGCGAAACTGCCGATGAATAAGTAATGAAATTATTGGTCTAACAAAAGGAGATGTCATGGTAAAGATTTCAATTGGTAACGCTGAAAAAGATCTTGGGGACATAGAAGAAAGTTGGATCACTCAACAGGTTAATCGACGTCGAGCCGACGGTGTTAAAGTCCTTGTGCGAGTTATAGTTAAAGAAGGTGATATGAATGTGGTGCTGACAACACCTTCAGGCAGAACACGTGAAGGAAAAAGTAGACCTCCACGGCCACGCGAAGAAGCGCTTTTCAATCTATGGAACCAACATGGCTTGAATAACGATGAATTTTCAGTAGTCAATTTAATAACTTTCTTGCGACAATTGAAAAGCATAGTGTAACAACGAATGGAGGATAAAGGATAATGGCGAGGCTATTTTTTTCATACTCTCATAAGGACGAGACTCTCCGAAATGAATTAGAAACACACTTGGCTTTGCTCAAACGCCAAGGAATAATATCATCTTGGCACGATCGACGCATCATGGCGGGTGGCGAACTCAACAAATCTATTAGCAAGGAGATCGAATCCTCGCAAATAATTCTCCTGCTTGTAAGTGCCAATTTTCTTGCGTCTGATTATTGCTATGAAAAGGAAATGATTCGAGCGATGGAAAAGCATGAAGAGGAAAGCGCAGTAGTAATTCCCGTAATCTTACACCCTTGTGACTGGCACTCTTCCCCATTTGGCAAGCTAAGAGCCACCCCAACTGATGGTAAACCGGTTTCGATGTACGCCAATCAGCATGAGGCTTTTTCAATTGTGGCCAAGGATATTCGTGAGGCAATAGAAAACTTACCAAAACCTACTGCTTCTGAAACTAATAAGCATGAACTAGAATCACATTCGGACACATCACAAAATGTGAGATCGAGCAATCTAAGAATAAAGCGCAAGTTCAGCGATCATGAGCGGGACAATTTTTTAGAAAACAGTTATGATTATATGGCGCTATATTTTGAAGGATCATTACAAGAACTTGCAAATAGGAATCCACATATAAAGATACGATTCAAACGATTGGATGGAACAAGCTTCGCGGCATTCATCTATAGTAGCGGTGATAAAGTTGCAGAATGTTCTGTGTATTATGGCAACCGGGGGTTTGGTTCTAACACGATAGCTTTCTCCCATTCCGGTGATGCTGCGCTTGGCAGTTTCAACGAACAAATCAGCGTTGTTTATGACGGATTCACGCTACAGCTAAAAGCTTTGGGAATGTCTGTCTTCAGCGGCCAGAGTAATGAACCATTATCACAGCAAGGGGCTGCTGAATTATTTTGGAGCCTCTTTATAAGAAATCTCCAAGCTTAACAGCATTGCTCCTAACACGCCTGGTGCCCCACCGCTTGCGGTGGGATCGCTATATCCCCGCCGGGGCGCTGGGGACGTTGTCTGAATCACCGATTACGCCGATTTCACGGATTTCAC